>CAZOQY010000220.1:0-3054 GCA_964581835.1 uncultured Streptomycetaceae bacterium
GACGCGGCGGATCTCGTCGTCGCGGCCGATCACCGGGTCGAGCTTGCCGCTGCGCGCGCGCTCGGTTAGGTCGAGCGTGTATTTCTTCAGCGCCTCGCGGCTCCCTTCGGATTCGGCGTTCTGCACCCCTTCCCCGCCGCGCACCGCGCTGATCGCCTGCTCCAGCGCCGGGCGCGAGACGCCGTGGCTCTTCAGCAGCTTGCCGGTTTCGCCCTTGTCCTGGGTCGCCGCCAGCAGGAACAGCTCGGAGGCGATGAACTTGTCGCCGCGCTTCTGCGCTTCCTTGTCGGTGAGGTTGAGGAGGTTGCCGAGCTCGCGCGAGACGTTGACCTCGCCGCCGGCGCCCTCCACCTTGGGCAGGCGCTCGATCGCGGCCTTCAGCGCCGCGCGCAGGCCCCCGACGTTGGCGCCGGCGCGGGCGAGCAGCGAAGCGGCGGCGCCGTCTTCCTGGCCGATCAGGGCGGCGAGCAGGTGCTGCGGCTCGATGTACGGGTTGTCGCTGCCCACCGCCAGGCTCTGGGCGTCGGCGAAGGCCTGCTGGAACTGGGTCGTGAACTTGTCGAAGCGCATGTCGTTATCCTAATGCCGATCTTCGGTGAACATGGGGGGGCATCAGCCCGGTTTCAAGGGGTAATTTCAGCGATTCAACAGGTTACGGCCTGCGCCATCCTGTCCCTGTCCTCCCGCCCGGGACCGTACTAGAATGGCCCGAATGGACGCCAGCGAAGCCCTCCTGCTCGCCCGCACCCAGTTCGGGCTGAACATCGCGTTTCACATCCTGTTTCCCAGCATCACCATCGCGCTCGCCTGGTTCCTCGTCTGGTTCCGCGTCCAGTACGCCCGCACGCCGAACCCCGATTGGCTGGAGACCTACAAGCTGTGGGTCAAGATCTTCGCGCTGACCTTCGCGATGGGCGTGGTCTCCGGCATCACGATGTCCTTCCAGTTCGGCACCAACTGGCCCGGCTTCATGAACAAGGTCGGCAACATCGCCGGCCCGCTGCTCGCCTACGAGGTGCTGACCGCCTTCTTCCTCGAGGCCACCTTCCTCGGCGTGATGCTGTTCGGCATGAACCGGGTGCCGAACTGGATGCACATCGGCTCGGCGGTGCTGGTCGCCGCGGGCACCTCGCTCTCCGCGTTCTGGATACTCGCGCTCAACTCCTGGATGCAGACGCCCGCCGGCTACGGACACGCCGACGGGCAGATCATCGCGGCCGACTGGCTGCAGGTGATCTTCAATCCCTCCTTCCCCTATCGCTTCACCCACATGATGCTCGCCTCCGGGCTCACCGCGACTTTCCTGATCGCGGGACTCTCCGCGTGGCGACTGCTGAAAGCGCCCGGCGATACCGGCGCCGCGCGCACGCTGCGCACCGGCATCGTGGTCGGGGCGGTGCTGGCGCCGCTGCAGGCGTGGGTGGGCGACCTGCACGGCCTCAACACGCTCGAGCACCAGCCGGCGAAGATCGCGGCGATCGAGGCCATCTGGAAATCCGGCCCGGGCGTGCCGCTCGTGCTCTTCGCCATCCCCAACGAAAGCACCAAGCGCAACGATTACGCGATCGAGATACCCAAGGGCGCGAGCCTGATTCTCAAGCACGACCCCAACGCCGAACTGCGGGGGCTCGACTCCTTCGCGCCCGACATCCCGCCGGTCGCGCCGGTGTTCTTCTCCTTCCGGGTGATGGTCGGCATCGGCATGTGCATGATCGCGCTCGCCTGGTACGGCCTGTGGGCGACGCGCCGGGGACGCGCCGCGCCGCGATGGCTGCTGTGGACTTTCGCCGGCTTCACCTTCTCGGGCTGGATCGCGGTCATCGCCGGCTGGCTCGTGACCGAGATCGGCCGCCAGCCGTGGCTGGTGACGGGAATACTGCGCACGGCCGACGCCGCGGGCACGGTTTCCGGCGCCCGGATCGGCGCGAGCCTGACGGGCTACGTGCTGACCTATGCGCTGATGCTGCTCGCCTACATGATCGTGTTGACCCACCTGGCCGGCAAGGGCAGCGCGCGCGAGGACCCGCGCGCCGCGGCCATGGCGGCTGGAGCAAAAATAAAATGATCGACCTGCCAGTCATCTTCGCGGTGCTGATGGGCGTGGCGATGCTCGCCTACGTCGTGCTCGACGGTTACGATCTCGGCGTCGGCATGCTGCTGCCCGCTGCCGCGCCGCGCGAGCAGAACGTCATGGTGTCGTCGATCGGCCCGTTCTGGGACGCCAACGAGACCTGGCTGGTGCTGGGCGTGGGGCTGCTGCTGGTCGCCTTCCCGGCCGCGCACGGCGTCGTGCTCGGCGCCCTCTACCTGCAGGTGGTGCTGATGCTGATCGGCCTCATGCTGCGCGGCGTCGCCTTCGAGTTCCGCGTGAAGGCGGAAGGCTGGCACCGCGAGCTGTGGAACTGGCTGTTCTGGTTCGGCTCCTTCCTCGCCTCCCTCGCGCAGGGTCTGATGCTGGGCAGCTACATCACCGGGTTCCAGCCGGGCTTCGGCTATTTCCTGTTCTCGCTGGTCGTGGCCGGCGGACTGTGCGGCGGCTACGTTCTGCTCGGCGCCACCTGGCTCATCCTGCGCACCGAGGGCGACCTGCAGAAGAAGGCCGTCGCCTGGACGCGCTGGGGACTGCTGTGGGTCGCGCTCGGCGTCACGCTGGTCAGCATCGCCACGCCGCTGGCGAGCGAATCCGTGCGCGTGAAATGGTTCGACTTTCCGCGCACGCTGGGCCTGATGCTGCTGCCGGCGGCCTGCGCGGCGGCCTGGCTGTGGATCTGGACGCTCACCGGCCGCATGAAGCGCGGACTCCCGGCGCCCGAGTGGGGCCCGTTCGCCGGCGCGGTGGCGATCTACGTGCTCGCCTTCCTGGGACTGGCCTACAGCATCTTCCCGTACGTCGTCATGGACCGCATCACCATCTGGCAGGCCGCGGCACACCCCTCCGCCCTGAAAGTGATGCTGATCGGCGCGCTGATCGTGCTGCCGTTCATCGTTGCGTATACGGTTTTCTCGTATCGCGTATTCCGGGGGAAGGCTTCGGAGAAGCTCTACGATTGAGCC
>CAZOQY010000220.1:3154-5644 GCA_964581835.1 uncultured Streptomycetaceae bacterium
GCGTCGCAGGTGAAGCGTCTCAGATGAAGCGTCGCAGGTAAGGCGCCTTATCTGAGACGTATTACCTGAGACGCAGTATCTGCGACGTTTTATCTGCGACGCTTTTACTGCTATCGCTGCTGAAGTATCCAGGCGACCATCTGGTTGAGGTCGCCGTCGGACAACTGCGGATGCGGCGGCATCGGCACGGGACCCCAGGCGCCGGCGCCGCCCTTGCGGATCTTGTCGGCGAGCCTTGCCGCCGAGCCGCCGTCGCCGGCGTACTTCGCGGCGACTTCCCGGAACGACGGCCCGACCACCCGCTTGTCGATCGTATGGCAGGCCATGCAGGCGCTGGCGTTGAGCAGCTTCTGCACCGGGTCGCCGCCGCCGTCCATGCCGAAGGATGCGGCCTCGGGATCCGGCGCCGGGGCCGGCGACATGCTGTTGTAGTAGGTGGCGAGGTACTCGATGATGACCGGGATCTCGTGCGGCGCCATCGGCGCGCCGCGTTCCTTCATGTTCTGGACGTTGTCTTCCCACTGCCCGCGCGACAGCCGGCCGCGGGTGATGTGCCGCGCGTCGTGACAGGTCGCGCAGCGCGCGGTGACGAGATCGGAGCCCTTGCCGGGAATCAGCGTGAGCGGCGGCTCGGGTTCCTGCGCGCCGGAAGGCGCAATCGCAAGACCACAGACAAAAGCAAGAACTGCAAGTCTTGGCGTCTTGGCGTCTTGGCGGTTCAATATTGATTCTCTTGGCGGCCTTGGCGGTTCAATCGTCATGCTTCAACGACGAATCCGACGCGGTGGATCGCATTCCAGAAGTATCCGAGCGGGTTCCAGGCAGGAACGATCGGCTGCATGTTGCCGCGGCTGTCGGTCGCGCGCGCGAGCACGGTGACGTAGCCCTCCCGCCTCGGCGTGTATTCGAAGCTGAACACGCGCCAGGCGTACTTGTCGCCGCCGGAATTGATCGTCGCGCGCTGCCAGCTCTGGCCCTCGTTGAAGGAAACCTCGACGCGGTCGATATCGCCCTCGCCGACCCAGGCGCGGCCTTCGACCAGCACCGGCCGGCCGGCCTTGAACACGGCGTTCGGCGCCGGGTGCGTGATCATGGATTTCACCGGCCAGGCTTCGGTAATGACCGCATCCTTGGGCATGCGATCGCCCGGCTTCACCGGCGTCTTCGGTATGCGGTAGCTGCCGTCCATATAGGTACCCTTGAACGGGGCATCGAGCACGGTCAGCGTGTGCAGCCACTTGGTCGAGGCCGACCCCACCCAGCCCGGCGTGACCAGCCGCAGCGGGAAACCATGCACCTTGGGCAGCGGCCCGCCGTTCATGCCCCACGCGATCAGCGTGTCGGAATCCATCGCCTTCGCCATCGGTATCGAGCGGATCACCGGCGCGGCGGTCGCCACCACGCCGAAGTCACCGCCCTGCCCGGCGACGTGCACGGCGTTCGATTTCACGCCGGCCGCCGCGAGCACGTCGCGCAGCCGCACGCCGGTCCACGTCGGGCAGCCCATGCCGCCGGTCACGAGCCAGCGCGTGCCGCTCGCGTTCGGCACGTAGCCCGTGCGGCCCGAGCCGGCGCACTCCATCATGCCCTGGAGCGTCACGTTCGGAAACGACTTCTTCAGTTCGGCGACCGAGAACGTCAGCTCCCTGTCCACCAGCCCCTTGACCGCGAGCTTGTGGCTCGCCTCGGACAGGTCGGGCGTCAGCAGGTTGTTGCGGATGAACATGCGGTCGTTCGGCGTCACCGCGTAGTTGTGATGCTCTGCCGGGATGCTCCAGGTCAGCGGCCGGTCGGAATGCGTCGCGAAACCCGGCACCTTCTCCGCCATTACCGCCTCGTTTGCAACCGTGCCTGCCGGGTCGGCCGGTTTCGCCGCCGGCTTGTCCTGCGCCAGCAACTCACCGGACTGCGCGCCGGACAGCGCGCCGCCGACGGCCGCCACCGCGCCGGCGCTCGCCACGCGGGCAAAGAATTCACGACGCGACTGCTGCTCTGCTGAGGGGGTGTCCCTGCGATCTCGTTCCATGGTCTCCTCCAGGCGGTCGTTATGGACTGCCGCCGCCAACCGGTTATTTAAAGCGCCTGCCTGACTCCCTGCCAATCAACCCTATTTATGCGCCTATAGAAAGAAAAAGTGTCCGCCTCACACCTCACGCCTCACGCGGCTAGGCCGCAGCGCTCGCCGTCGCCTGCTTCGATGCCGCGCGCGAGCCCACCACCGGGTAGGGGTACATCATGTTGAGCGCGATGCTCTGGTTGGCGCTCTGGACGATGCGCACGTGCTCGCGCTTCAGTTCCCGCGCGTGGCGGCAGCCGCAGGAGTGCGCGATCATGTCGATTTCCTTGTTCATGTTGCGGGCGTAGTTCGCCACCCGCAGGTACTTCTCCTCCACCACCAGGCCGCGCTGCAGCCGCTTGTTGTGGGTGGTGACCCCGGTCGGACAGGTGTTCTGGTGGCAGCGCAGCGCCTGGATGCAGCCGAGCGAAAAC
>CAZOQY010000221.1:0-1747 GCA_964581835.1 uncultured Streptomycetaceae bacterium
GGGGCTCGCCGAGCACCGGCAACTGATCCGTTACGACGTGCGCGGCACCGGTCTGTCGGACCGGGACGTCAGCGACATCACGTTCGAGCATTTCGTGGACGACCTCGGCGCAGTGGTGGACGCGCTGGGGCTGGAACGCTTTCCGCTGCTTGGAATCTCCCAAGGAGGCGCGGTCGGCATTGCCTACGCCATACGCAATCCCCACCGCGTGAGCCACCTGATCCTGCTCGGCAGTTATGCGCGCGGCGCGGCGCACCGTCCCAAACAGGGCTCCGAGTTCGTCGAGTTAAGGCGTGCGATCATCCGCCACGGCTGGGGCAGCGAGGACCCTTCCTACCGACAGCTGATCGGCATGCAATTCTTTCCCGAAGGCACCCCGGAGCAGCACCGCTGGTTCGGCGAACTCGAACGGGCATCTGCGTCGCCCGGAATTGCCGAGAAGCTTTACGTCGCCGTCGCAAACACGGATGTCCGCCAGCTCGCGCCGCAAGTCAAGGTTCCCACACTCATCATGAACTGCAGTGGCGACCGCTCTGTACCGGTCGAGATGGGGCACGAGCTCGCGGCGCTCATCCCCGGCTCGCGGTTCGTGACGCTCGAGGGCAATAATCATCTGATCCTCGCGCATGAGCCGGCCACCGATATTTTCTTCGAGGAAGTGGCGAAGTTCCTGGGAGATGAGAAGCCGAGGCTATGGAAGCGCAGGGTGCACCTGACGGAAGCAAACCTGCAGGCGATCGCGCGCAAGGTCGAGACGAGCAGCGTCTACAGGATCCTCGGCATGATCGCGGCCGTCACCTCGGTGATCTCATTCATCGTCTGGCTCCTCGCGTGAGCCCACCGCACGCCGGGGAAGAGGAAATCATCGGCGTAATCCACCGTTGAGGAATGTCGGGGGTTCAAAGAACCCCCGACATTCCTCCGTCGACGTTGATGCAGGTGCCGGTGACGTAGCTCGACGCGTCGGAAGCGAGGAAAGCGATGACGTTCGCCACTTCCTCCGACTCGCCCATGCGGCCCATCGGCACGGTCTTGCCGGTCCTGGCGTAGTGCTCGTCCACCGTGAGGTTGAAGCGCTTCGCGCTGCGTTCCTGCTGCTTGCTCTTGATCTTGCCCACCGCCACGGCGTTCACCAGGATGTTGAAGGGCGCCAGTTCCTTCGACAACGCCTTGGTCAGCGCCAGACCCGCGGCGCGCGAGGTGGTGGTCGGGAAGGTGCCGGCGGCCGGCTGCTTGGCGCCCACCATGTTGAGGTTGATGATGCGCCCGCCGCCCTGCTTCTTCATGTGCGGGATGGCGGCGCGCACGGTGCGGATGTGCGCGAACACCTTGATGTCGAGGTCGTGCTGCCACGCCTTGTCGTCCACTGCGTCGAACGGCGACTGGCCGGTGGCGCCGGCGTTGTTCACCAGCGCGTCGATGCGGCCGTAGCGCTTGACCGTCTCCTCGACGAAACGCGGCATGTCGTCGGGTTTCGTCACGTCGGCCACCATCGTCATGATTTCCGCGCCGGTCTTCTTGCGGACCGCCTCCGCGTGGGCCTCCATCACGTCCGCGCGGCGCGCGCAGATCGCGAGCTTCGCGCCTTCCTCGGCGAGCCGCATCACCGCCGCGCCCCCGATGCCCTCGCTGCCGCCGGTGACCGCTACAACTTTCCCCTTCAAGCCAAGTTCCACGGATCTCTCCTTCATCGATTGTGGCCGGCATTTTGGCACAACTCGGGTGGCTGGGCGACGGGGAAAGTTGA
>CAZOQY010000221.1:1847-4242 GCA_964581835.1 uncultured Streptomycetaceae bacterium
GCGTGCGCGGGATCATGTAACACCCTGTTACAACCCCTCACCCCTTGTTACCCCTGACCACGCGCGCTGGTCCTATGCTGGCATCGCATCGACACGAGACGGGAGAACAGGACATGAAAGCGAAACTCACGACTGCCATGACGGCCCTGGCGCTGCTTGCCGGGTGCGCGGCGCCCGGCTATTACAATCCGGCCGGGCAGTATCAGACGCCTCATTACCAGTCGCAATACCAGCCTCACTATCAGCCCGCGCCGCGCCACTACGACCGCGGCTACTACCCGGCTTCAGCGCCCGCGCCGACCCCTGTCGCGAGCGGCGGGTCGTACGGGCCGCAGGTCATCGGCGCCGTCGCCGGCGGGCTGCTCGGCGCACAGGTCGGCAAGGGCAATGGCCAGATCGCGGCGGCGGCGGTCGGCGCCGGCGTCGGGGCCATGGCCGGCGGCCACGTGGCCGGCGACCCCTGCCCGGCTGCGTTCAACCCGGGCCACGTCATCGGCGGGATTGCGGGCGCGCTGCTCGGGGCGCAGGTCGGAAAAGGCAACGGCCGCACCGCGGCCGCAGCGACCGGCGCCGCCGTCGGCGCGATGGCCGGCGGCAGCCTCGGCGGAGCGCCGAGAGCGGGGTGCCGCTGATGCTGGAAATGCGTGATCGGTGGATAGTGGATGGTGGATGGTCAAACCGGTTTTCACACCAGCCACCGATAACCATCCACCAGCCACGCCGTTAAAAACAGAGCAGCACGGGGCGCGCTGAACTCCTGTCCCCGCCGGGTCCCTCCTCCCTCCCCGGCGACAGCGCGCCCCGTTTTTTTGAATCAGCGCCTTCGACCCGGCGCTCACGATGCTAGGCCTATGCGGCACGCCTGACCAAGGCGCGGCATCGCCTCTGCTAGACTTTCGGCCATGATCATCGCCATTCCCGACGATTACCACGGCGTCGTTCACAAAATGGACTGCCTGGCGAAGCTGGCCGGCCACGACGTCAGGATCTTCCGGGACGCCGCGCCGCCCGCCGGCCGGCTGGTCGCCAACCTGCGAGAGGCCGACGTCATCGTGCCGATCCGCGAGCGCACCGATTTCACGCGCGGCGTCATCGCGCAATTACCGAAGCTGAAGCTCTTCAGCCAGACCGGGCGCAGCACGCATCACATCGACGTCGCCGCGTGCACGGAACGGGGCATCGCGGTCACCGCGGGAACCAGCGCCTCGCCCTACACCGTTGCCGAACACACATGGACGCTCATTCTCTCCGCGCTCCGCCGCATCCCGGCGGAAACCGCGATGATGAAACGCGGCGAGTTCCGCCAGTCGTTCAGCGGCACGCTGCACGGGCGCACGCTCGGCATCTACGGTCTCGGCAAGATCGGGCAGCTCGTCGCGGCCACCGGCGCGAGCTTCGGCATGCGCGTGCTGGTATGGGGGCGGGATGCGTCGCTCGCCGCCGCGAAGACCGCCGGCTACGAAGCCGCCGCCTCGCGCGAGGCCTTCTTCGGGCAGGCCGACGTGCTGGTCGTCATGGTGCGGCTGTCCGCCGCCACGCGCGGCATCGTCACCGCCGCGGACCTGGCGCGGATGAAGCCGACGGCGCTGCTGGTCAACACCGCGCGTGCCGAGCTGATCGCGCCCGGCGCGCTGGTCGCGGCGTTGAAGCGGGGCCGCCCCGGGCTCGCCGCGGTGGACGTCTACGAGAGCGAGCCGGTGCTGAACGGCGACCATCCCCTGCTCGAGCTCGACAACGCTCTCTGCACTCCCCACACCGCGTGGCTGGAACAGGACACCTACGAGCTCTACTTCGGCGAGGCCTTCGACAACCTCCTGGCATTCCTCGCCGGCAAACCTATTAATATGGTCAATCCCGAGGTTTTGAAAGCCCCCGGTGAACGAGTGAACAGGTGAACGAGTAAACGGGAGCCACCCTCAGCCGCCGGCAAAGCGCCGGGAAAAAACCCACTCGTTCGCCCGTTCACACGTTCACTCGTTCACCCAGCCATCAAGGTATTTATGAAACCCCTGTTCGACAAGGAAACCACCGAAGCCATCCAGCAGCTGTGCGACGAGACCTGCGAGGCGATGCAGATGGCGAAGAAGAGCCACGAGCACGAGGACGTGGCGACCGGCCTCGACGACCTGTCGGCCTGCCTCGCGGTGGCCCTGCTCAAGATCGGGCTCGCCACCGGCTTCGTCGAACAACGCTACCCCGGCTTCGCGAAGGAAATCGAGGTGAAGCGCCAGCGCGTCATCGCGGCGCTGACCGAGGAGCAGCAGAAACAGCAGCCCAAGCACTAGCTTGTGAGGCGTCGCGGGTGATACGTCGCAGATGAAGCGTCTCAGATGAAGCGTCTCAGATAATACGTCGCAGAAAAGGCGTAGCACCTGAAACGCTTTACCTGAGACGC
>CAZOQY010000221.1:4342-5638 GCA_964581835.1 uncultured Streptomycetaceae bacterium
TCAGATAATACGTCGCAGAAAAGGCGTAGCACCTGAAACGCTTTACCTGAGACGCCTTACCTGAGACGCCCTATCTGAGACGCCCTACCTGAGACGCCTCTGAGCCATACTCGTTACTGGTCACTCCAACCTATGCTAGTGTAGGCACGCAACAATAAAATAAAGGAGGAGTTCATGATACGGAACCCCATCGCCCGCCTGGCACGCACGGCGCTTGCCGGCGCCCTTCTCGCACTCGCCCCTCTCGCCGCGCAGGCCCAGCCCTTCCCGTCGAAGCCGGTCGAGTTCGTCGTGCACGTCAATCCCGGCGGCGGCACCGACGTGTTCGCGCGGCTGATCATCGAAATCCTGTCGAAGGAAAAAGCGATCACGCAGCCGATGATCGTCAACACGCGCACCGGCGGCGGCGGCACCGTTGCCTTCAACTACGTGAAGAGCAAGCGCGGCGACCCGTACACCGTGCTGACGATCGCCACCGGATCGTTCCTGACCGCCACCTCGCGCACCGACCTCGACCTCGGCATGGAGCACTTCACGCCGCTCGCGTTCTTCGCGCGCGACCCTCAGGGCATCATAGTCCCGGCCGAGTCCGCCTACCGCAGCGTCAAGGACATCATCGATGACGCGAAGAACAGGCCCGACGCCATCGTGTGCGCGGTGACATCGGCCCTCGGCACCGGTCGGCAGACGCTGTGGCGCATCGAGCGCGACACCGGCACCAAGTTCAAGTTCGTCACCTTCAAGGCCGGCTCCGAGGCGATCCTGTCGGTGCTGGGCGGCCACGTGCCGTTCACCACCGAGAACGTGAGCGAGGCCTGGGCGCACGTCGAAGCGAAGAAGATGCGCGTGCTCGCGGTCACGACCGCGAAGCGCATGCCGGCCCTGCCCGACGTGCCGACGATGCTCGAACTCGGCTACAAGGTGGAGATCGGCACCGGGCGCGGCTTCGGCATGCCCGCCGGCGTGCCGAAGGAAGCGGTCGTCGCCATGGAAGCGGCGCTCGAGAAGGCTTTCCGCAGCCCGCTGTGGCAGGACTACTCGAAGAAGAACATGTACGAGGACGTCTGGATGGGCAGCGCGGCGTTCGGCAGCTACCTCGCCGAGCAGCGCGCCTCGCACGTCGAGTTCATCAAGTCGATCGGGGTGGGGAAGTAACCCTGAATCAGGAAAAGCGTCTCAGGTACTACGTCTCAGATACTACGTTGCAGGTGCTACGTCTCAGGTACTGCGTCTTGCAAGGAACGCCTTATCTGAGACGCCTTATCTGAGACGCCTTATCTGAGACGCCTTATCTGA
>CAZOQY010000222.1:0-5603 GCA_964581835.1 uncultured Streptomycetaceae bacterium
GCCACGCCCATGCTTTTTCGCACCGTGCTGCGCCCGCCGTCGGCGCCGACCAGCCACGCCGCCTCGAGGCGCGCCTCGCCGCCCGGCGTGCGCGCCGTCACCGTCACGCGGTCGGCCGTCTGGGCAAAGCCGGCCACTTCGTGAGAGAAGCGCACCTCGGCGTTGGGACACTCTGCGAGTTTCGCGCGGATGATCGGCGTGAGCCGGTGCTGTTCCAGGTGCAGGCGGTAGGGATAGGGCGTGAGGTCCCCGATCAGCGACACGTCCCATTCGACCACCACCCCTTCCCGCTTGTCGCGGATCTGCCAGCGCGGCACGCGGATCGCGGTCTTCAGCATCTCGTCGGTGATGCCGTACGGCGCCATCATCTCGAGCGACGGCGGATGATAGGTGCCCGCGCGCAGGTCGAGGGTCAAGCCGGGCTCGGCCTCGAGCACCAGCACCGGCACGTCGCGCCGGGCCAGCGCGAGCGCGGTCAGCAGCCCGACCGGTCCTGCACCCACCACGATGACCTGCGGCCCGCGCGCCATGACCGCCTCAGCGCGCGCGCACGACGAACGCGAGCAGCGCGAACGTGATGGCCAGCAGCGCCATCGAGGATAACGCGAGCGACCAGTGGATGCCGATGAGGCTGCCGAGGACGCCCACCGTGACGCCGCTGAAGGCGCGCAGCCCGCTGTTCGACATGTGGTAGAGCCCGATCAGCCGCCCGCGCAGGTGGGCAGGCGACTCGAGCTGGACCAGCGCCTGCGCCATCGCGCTGTAAGCAAGGTGGAGGAAGCCGGCGATGAACATGAGCACGACGGCGAGGTGATAGTTGGTCGCGGCGGCAAAACCGGCGATGACGAAGCACCAGAGCACGGTCAGCACGATCGCGGTCAGCGGCGTGGAGCGCAGCAGGCCGCGCGATTCCAGGATCATGCCGCCGATGAACGCGCCCGCCGCGTTGGCGCCGAGCAGCACGGCGTAGGAAAAATCGGCTTTCTCGGTGCCGAGATCGTGCGCGTATTCCGGCATCTGCGCGATGAACGCGTTGCCGACGAGCAGCGAAGTCACGCCGCCCAGCAGGATCATCGAAACGATGGTGCGGTTGCCCGCGACCTCGCGCATGACCTTGACCGCGTCCGCGAAGCTGCCGGAGTGCACCGGCGCGGCGGCGCGGCGCTCGTGCGCCCCGTACGGCGCCCGCCACAGCCACCACACGAGCGGCAGGTAGATGAGGACGTTGACGATGAGGCCCGCTTCGGGCCCGATCAGCAGCATGAGCCCCCCGCCGATGGCCGGCCCCAGGAACGCGCCCAGCTGCCGGCCGGTCGCGTTCAACCGCACCGCGCTCACCAGGTTTTCGCGGCCGACGATGTCGTGGATCAGCACCTGGCTCGCCGGCCCCCACAGCACGCCCGCCAGGCCATGGATCACGAGCAGCACCATCGCGTGCCAGATCTCGAGCGTGTCGGTGTAGAACAGCACGGCCCACGCGAAGGACACGCCCATGTACATGAGCATGGCGACCTGGATGATGCGCCGGCTGTCGAAACGGTCGGCCATCGCGCCGAAATACACGGAGAAGAACAGGAACGGCAGCCAGTGCGACAGCACCGCGAAGCCGGCGAGCGCCGGCGACTGGAACTTCTCGAACAGCACCCAGTAGCTGATGACGTGCTCGATCTGGTCGGCCGCCATGGCGAGCGCCGTCGTCACGAAGTAGACGCGGAAGCCGGGATGCCGCAGCGCGGCGAATGACGGCTGCGCGTTCCGGCCGGCCGGTGCGGGAGCGGGTCCCTCGGTCACTTCGGCCCGCCGCGCCGGGACCGCTCAGCGATCTCGAACAGCGCCATGCCGGCCAGCATGGCGAGCACGAACACCACCGCCTTGTCGTAGCCGGCGCCGAGCGCCACCAGCGCGGGGCCGGGACAAAAGCCCGCGAGCCCCCAGCCGGCGCCGAACGCGAGACTGCCGAGAACGAGGCGCCGGTCGATATGCCGCGCGGTGGGAACGTGCATCGCGCCGCCGAGGAAGCTTGCCGTGCGCTTGCGCGCCACCCGGAACGCGATCATGCCGACGACGACCGCGCCGCCCATCACGAAAGCGAGCGACGGATCCCAGGCCCCGGCGAGGTCGAGGAAGCCGATCACCTTGAACGGGTCGGTCATGCCGGAGACGATGAGCCCGATCCCGAACAGGACGCCGATGAGAAATGCGCTCAGGCTATGCACGCTGCCGCCTCATGCCAGCAGGTGCCGGGTCACGAAAACCGTGACGAAGCCGGCAGCCATGAAAGCCGCCGTCGCGACCAGGGCCCGGGGCGAGAGCCGCGACAGCCCGCAGACGCCGTGGCCGCTGGTGCAGCCCGAGCCGTAGCGCGTGCCCGCCCCCACCAGCAGCCCGGCCAGCACGACGACCGGGTAGCTCGCCTCGATGGTCGCAGCCGGCAGCCGCTCGACCAGGGCGTAGAGCGCGGGGGAAAAGACCAGGCCGCCGATGAACGCAACGCGCCAGGCCACATCGCCCGCCGCGGGCCGCAACAGGCCGCCCAGTATCCCGCTGATGCCGGCGATGCGTCCATTGACCAGCAGGAACAGCGCCGCCGCCGCGCCGATGATGGCCCCGCCGGCCAGCGCGCTCCACGGCGTAAAACTCGTCCAGTCAATCATCATCTGGATAATCGCTCCTTTCCGCCCTTGCAATACTGCTGGTACAGCGCCCGCATCACGGCAAGCGCCGCACCGCTCGCGAGGCGATAGCGGATGTTCTTGCCCTCGCGCCGGGTCTCCACCAGCCGCCCCTGCCGCAACACGCCGAGCTGCTGGGACAACGTGGGCTGGCCGATGTCGAGCCGCTTTTCGAGTTCGCCCACGCAACGCTCGCCCTGCGCCAGCTCGCACAGCAGCATCAGGCGGTCGGCATTGGCCAGCGCCTTCAACAGCCGGCTCGCCTGCGCGGCAGACTGCCGCAGGCGGGTCAGATCGCCTTTCCCCGGGTTAACGGTCATCTGGCTCCGGCCATTGCGAACCTGATTCGGGTCTATTGAAAAACATTATATCAAACTATATATTGATAAACATGGCCATTTCAAGCAGGACCGCACCATGAACCCGACCGTCAAAGGCTTTTTCGACCCCGCGACCTGGACCGTGTCCTACGCCGTCTACGACAAGCCGGGATCCGCCTGCGCCATCGTGGATTCCGTTCTCGATTTCGACTCGAAGTCCGGCCGGACGTCGACGGCATCCGCCGACCGCCTGGTCCGGTTCGTGCGTGAAAACAACCTGCGCGTCGAGTGGATACTCGAAACCCACGCGCACGCAGACCACCTCTCCGCCGCGCCCTATCTCAAGCGCGCCCTCGGCGGGCAAATCGCCATCGGCGAGCACATCCGTTCCGTCCAGGCGGCGTTCAAGCCGGTATTCAACCTCGAACCGGAGTTCCGCCTCGACGGCAGCCAGTTCGACCACCTCCTGAAGCATGGGGAAATCTTTCGCGTCGGCCAGATGGCCGGCCGCGCGCTGCACGTGCCGGGCCATACGCCCGCGGACATGGCCTACGTGATCGGCGATGCGGCTTTCGTGGGGGACACGATGTTCATGCCGGACGTCGGCACCGCACGATGTGATTTCCCCGGCGGGAACGCGCACGCGTTGTATCGCTCGGTGAGAACGATCCTCGACCTGCCTGCCGATACGCGGCTGTTCATGTGCCACGACTATCCGCCTGAGGGCCGGGAACCGCAGTGGGAAACCACCGTTGCCCGGCAGCGCGCCGCCAACATCCACATCCACGACGGCGTCAGCGAGGATGCATTCGTCGATATGCGCACGAAACGCGACAGGACGCTCTCGATGCCCAACCTGATCCTGCCTTCGATACAGGTCAATATCCGCGCCGGCGAGTTTCCCCCGCCCGAGAGCAACGGCGTGCGCTACCTGAAGCTGCCGCTGAACGCGCTCTGACCGCGCGGCCCGGCTAGAGACCGGATTCCCTGAAGTACACCGGCAGGTCGGTCGTCGGCGGGCGCGCCGGCACCTGGTAGAAGAGATCGGCAACGAAACCGCGGTGATAGGTGGTGTGGTTGATGACGTGCAACAGTATCTCGCCGCGCGTCATCGCGCCGCGGTTGCCGCCGATCAGCGTATAGCTCACCTTCTCTTCCAGCGACGCCTCCGTGACCGCGTCGCTCCAGCCGATGTACCACTGGTCGACTTCCTGCTGCGCGCGCCACAGATCGGGCAGCGGCGGATGGTCCTTCGTGTTGCGGGCGTCGTAGCCGTGGTCGCGCCCCTCGAGGTGCGCCTGCCAGATGCGGTCGATCACGTAATTATGGTTCAGCGTGTGGACCATGTTGCGGAACAGGGTCGCGCGCTCCTTCACCGCTTCGTCCGCCGGCAGCGCGGCAACGGCGTCGAAAATAAGCCGGTTCGCCCACGCGTTGTAGCGCGCGAGCATGCGGGCGGTGCGGGTGTTCGTCATGGGGCCTCGCGAAGATCATACGCAATTATGACACCATGCCGCCCCCCCACCCCCCGGACGCCGTGACACCGTTCACGAGCCGACTCAAATCACCGCCGTTCGTGAGGATTGCCACAGACACCGGGCCTTGTGGCTGTTATCCGTACCCGTTTGCGTACAGCGAGGTCCCGGTCTTGGTCGATTTCGTAAGTCGAATTTCCCATCTCGGGCAGATAATCCTGCTCGCTAGCGTCTATTTTGCCGCCGCCAAGGCCTCGCTGCTGCTGGCCATTCCGCCGGGCTATGCCACGGCGGTGTGGCCGCCGTCGGGCATTGCCCTCGCGGCAATGGTGATGCTCGGACCGCGCGTCTGGCCGGGGATCTGGATCGGCGCCGCGCTGGCCAACCTGACGGTAGACGCCTCTCTCTTTGCAGCCACCGCGATCGGCTGCGGCAATACGCTGGAGGCGCTGGCCGGCGCGACATTGATACGACGCTGGATCGCCGATGCGCCCCCTTACTTCGATCGCGCAAGAAACGTCTTCAAGTTCATCGGGTTCGCCCTCTTGTGCCCCGCCATTGCCGCTTCGATCGGCGTCGGATCGCTTGCACTAGAAGGCGCGGTGCCCCTCTCGGAATTCGTCGCGAATTGGTGGACCTGGTGGCATGGCGACGCCACCGGCATCATCATCGTGACGCCAGCCATCCTCACCTGGAGCAAGCGTCACGACATCGTCTGGTCGCCCGCGAAGCAACTGGAAGCGGGCGGCTACGCCCTGACATTGTTCTTCGCCACCCTGCTGGTCTTCGGGCCGGGCGGCCACAGGCTCTCATCCCTGCCGCTGACTTTCCTGATTCTTCCGTTCATCATCTGGGCGGCGTTCCGCTTCAGCCGCCGCGAGGTGACGACGTCGATCGTGGCCGTGAGCTCGATCGCGGTATGGAGCACGATCGAAGGACGGGGCCCGTTCGCCCTCGGCCCGCTCAACCTTTCGCTCCTGATACTGCTCGCGTTCATCAGCACCGTCGTGATGACCGGCCTGATGTTGAGCGCGGCGGTGGAGGAGCGTCGCCGGGCCATGGAAAAACTGGCGCAGGCTCTGCAGGACTTGCGTGAGCAGGCGAGCACGGACCCGCTCACCGGCCTGTTCAACCGG
>CAZOQY010000223.1:0-5513 GCA_964581835.1 uncultured Streptomycetaceae bacterium
CGTTGGGATCATGCGTAATGCGATCGAACATGCGCGCTCATCCGTTCAGTGACCGAAAGAGGATAGAGCGGTATTCGGGCTGGCGCAATTGACAGCGCACCCTGTCTCGCTTGCACGAAATCTCGTCAAACAAAGGAAGGCCTAACCCATTGATATTGCTTGCACTTCCTTATCGGCGTGAATCGGCGTGCATCGGCGGCCAAATTCCGCATCTTCTTTTAGGAATGCGCGCCGGAGGAGCTAGCGCATTCCTGGAAACATGCCCTTCATGTTCCGCATCATCTTGGCCATGCCGCCCTTGGCCATCATCTTCATCATCTTCTGGGTCTGCTCGAACTGATTGAGCAGCCGGTTCACTTCCTGCACCGCGACGCCGGCGCCGGCGGCGATGCGGCGCTTGCGCGAGGCCTTGAGGATTTCCGGCTTGGCGCGTTCCTGCGGCGTCATCGCGTTGATGATGCCCTCGAGGCGCCGGATCGCCTTGTCGTCCATGCCGGGCGAGGACTGCGCCAGCTGGCCTAGGTTGCCGGGCAGCTTGTCGGCGAGCGCGGCGAGTCCGCCCATTTTCTTCATCTGCACGATCTGTTGCTTGAAGTCCTCAAGGTCGAAATCCCTGCCTGACTTCACTTTCTTCGCGAGCTTCTCGACCTCCTCGCGGTCCACGCTCTTCTGCACGTCCTCGATCAGCGACAGCACGTCGCCCATGCCGAGGATGCGAGAGGCCATGCGGTCGGGATGGAACGGCTCCAGCGCGGCGAGCTTCTCGCCCACGCCGGCGAACTTGATCGGCTTGCCGGTCACCTCGCGCACCGACAGTGCTGCGCCGCCGCGCGCGTCGCCGTCGAGCTTGGTGAGAATGACGCCGGTCAGCGGCAGCGCATCGCCGAACGCTTTCGCCGTGTTGACCGCGTCCTGGCCCTGCATCGCGTCGACCACGAACAGTGTCTCGACCGGCTTCAGTTGCGCGTGGAGCGCGCCGATCTCGCGCATCATCGCTTCGTCGATCGCCAGCCGCCCGGCGCTGTCGACGATCAGCACGTCGGCGTAGTGCGTGCGCGCGTAATCGAGCGCGCGGGCGGCGATGTCGAGCGGTTTCTCGTCCGCGCTGGAGGGAAAGAATTCGGCCTCGACCTGGGAAGCGAGGGTCTTCAGCTGCTCGATCGCCGCCGGGCGGTAAACGTCGCAGCTCGCCAGCAGCACTTTCTTCTTCAGCTCGGACTTGAGCCAGCGCGCGAGCTTGCCCGCCGTGGTGGTCTTGCCCGCGCCCTGCAGGCCCGCGAGCAGGATGACCGCGGGCGGCTGCACCGCCAGGTTGAGCGTGTCGTTCCTCTCGCCCATCAACGCGACCAGCTCGCGGTGGACCACGCCCACCGCCGCCTGCCCCGGCGTCAGGCTGCCGATCACTTCCTGCCCGAGCGCTTTCTCGCGCACGCGCTCGATGAAGGCCCGCACCACCGGCAGCGCGACGTCGGCGTCCAGCAGCGCCAGGCGCACCTCGCGCAATGCCTCCTGGACGTTGGCTTCGGTCAGCCGCGCTTCGCCGCGCAGCGTTTTCACGACGCGCGCAAGGCGGCCGGTCAGGTTGTCGAACAAGGTTGGCCGATTAGATGATGAGGGGGGTTGGTGTACACTCGTAACGTGCCGGAAATTCTACCTTATCTGGTCAATGCCCTGCTCTACGCGGCGCTCGCTTTCTACTTCTGGCGCACGCGCTGGAGTGCGGCGGGCGGCGCGCCCGCCGCGGGCTCCTCTTTCAGCGTCTTCGAGCATTACGCGGTGCTGGCGCCGCTCGCGCTGCACACGTGGCTGCTCGCGGGCGCGGCCTTCGCGGCTGACGGGCTGCATCTCGGCGTCGGCAACGCGGTCTCGGCGATTCTCTGGCTCACTGTGCTGATTTACTGGCTGGGCAATTTCCATTACCGCCTGGACGGCCTGCAATCGCTGGTGCTGCCGGTGGCGGCGGCGGCATCGCTCCTGCCGGCGGTATTCCCGTCGTTGAAGCCCCTGCCCAATACCGACCTGATGGCCTTCAAGGTCCACCTGCTGATCGCCATGCTCGCCTACAGCCTGTTCACCATCGCCTCGCTGCACGTGCTGCTGATGGCGCTGCTCGAGCGGCGCCTGCACGACGGCACGCTGCCGCGCGCGCTGCGCGGGCTGCCGCCGCTGCTGGCGATGGAGACGCTGCTGTTCCGCATCATCTGGGCCGGCTTCATCCTGCTGACGCTGACGATCGCGAGCGGGGCGGCGTTCTCGGAGGAGTTGTTCGGGAAGGCGGCGAAGCTGAATCACAAGACGGTGTTCGGCGTGCTCTCGTGGATCATCTTCGCGGCCCTCCTCGGCGGCCGGCACATCTACGGCTGGCGCGGGCGCATTGCCGTGCGCTGGACGCTCGCCGGCTTTCTCATGCTGGTGCTCGCCTATATCGGCAGCAAGTTCGTCCTCGAAGTCGTTCTCGGCAGAGCGTGAGTCGTGATTCGTGAGTCGTGATTCGACCTGATCGTCGCCGCTCGCCCCCGTCACTCATCACCCGCGCCAGCGCGGTATGACAAGGTGAAACCATGGAAATCCTGATTCTCGCCAGCCTGATACTCCTCAACGCGCTTTTCGCCATGTCCGAGGTGGCGCTGCTCACCGCGCGCAAGCCCCGCCTCGCGACGATGGCGAAGAACGGCGACCTGCTCGCGGCGGCGGCCGTCAAGCTCGCCGGGGAACCGACGCGCTTCCTCTCCACCGTCCAGATCGGTATTACTTCCATCGGTCTCTTGAGCGGCATCGTCGGCGAAGCGGTGCTGGCCGCGCCGCTCGCCGCCTGGTTCCAGTCGTCACTGGGCATGGAGCCCAAGGCGAGCGGTATCGCGGCCACCGCTGTCGTCGTGCTCTGCGTGACCTACTTCTCGATCGTCGTCGGCGAACTGGTGCCGAAGCGTCTCGGCCAGCACAATGCCGAGGGCATCGCGCGGCTCGTCGCCTGGCCGATGCGCACGCTCGCGACGGTTTCCGCCCCGTTCGTGCACCTGCTGTCCACCTCCACCGACGCCATCCTCAAGCCGCTGCTGAAGCTGCTGCGCATCCGCCACCATGAGTCCGGCACGCAGGCGTTGTCGGTCGACGAAGTCCGCACCATCGTGCTCGAGTCCTCGAACTTCCTGCCGAAGAAGCACGTGACGATCCTGTTGAACCTGTTCGACCTCGAGTCGATCACGGTCGACGACGTGATGGTGCCGCGCAACCACATCGAGGCGGTCGACCTGTCCGCGCCGCTGGAGCAGATCCAGCACCAGATCGCCACCGCCCACCACCGTCGCCTGCTGGTCTACCGCGGCAATCTCGACGAGGTAACCGGCACGCTGCGGGTGCGCGACGTGCTGAACCTGGTGCAGAACGAGGAACTCACCAAGGAGCGGCTGCAGGAGATCATCCGCGAGCCCTACTTCGTGCCGGCCGGCACGCCGCTGTTCTCCCAAATGCAGAATTTCCAGGAACACCAGGATCGCGTGAGCCTGGTGGTGGACGAGTACGGCGAGCTGATGGGCCTGGTCACCCTCGAAGACCTGCTCGAGGAGATGATCGGCGAGTTCACCACGCACTCGCCGCTGCAGACCGGCGGCTACACCCGGCAGGCCGACGGCAGCTACATCGTGGAAGGCGCGACCCTGCTGCGCGAGTTGAACCGCAAGCTGGGCTTTCACTTTCCGGTCGACGGGCCGAAGACGCTGAACGGCCTGATCCTCGAGCACCTGCAGGCCATACCCGAGCCCAGCACCAGCGTGAAAATCGCCGGCTACCCGCTGGAAATCGTCCAGACCCAGGGCCGCGTGGTCAAAGCGGTCCGCGTCTATCCCCCTGCCCGGGAGTGAAGACCCGGTTGCCGACCGTGGCGGATTGGGCTTTACAAAGCCCGGCAAGAGGGGCATCATCTCATTAACAATATTACCTAACCTGTTGGTTCGTTAGGGTTATCGGGAGAATCAAATGGCGACAGCTGCTGCAGCGGCCAGAAGACCGGCGTCCGACGTCAAGGAATTCAATTTCACCTGGGTCGGCAAGGACAAGTCCAACAAGACGGTCCGCGGCGAAATGAAGGCGACCGGCGAAGCGCAGGTCAACGCCACGCTGCGCCGCCAGGGCATCAAGGTCGACGAGATCAAGAAGCAGAAGCTTGGCCGCGGCGGCTCGATCTCCGACAAGGACATCACGCTGTTCACCCGCCAGCTCGCGACGATGATGAAGTCGGGCGTGCCGCTCTTGCAGGCCTTCGACATCGTCGGCAAGGGCCACACCAACGCCGCGGTCGCCCGGCTGCTGATGGAAATCAAGACCGAGGTCGAGACCGGCTCGAGCCTGAAACAGGCGTTCGAAAAGCACCCGCTTTACTTCGACGCCCTGTTCTGCAACCTGATCGGCGCGGGCGAACAGGCCGGCATCCTGGATTCCCTGCTCGACCGCCTTGCAACCTATAAGGAAAAGATCCTCGCCATCAAGGCCAAGATCAAGTCTGCCCTGTTCTACCCGGTCGCGATCATTATCGTCGCGTTCGTGATCACGGCGGTGATCATGATTTTCGTGATCCCGGCGTTCAAGAGCGTGTTCTCGAGCTTCGGCGCCGACCTGCCGGGCCCGACGCTGCTGGTCATGGCGATCTCGGAGTTCTTCGTCGATTACTGGTATGCCATCTTCGGCGGCATCGGCGGCGCGGGTTATGCCTTCTTCTGGACCTGGAAGCGCTCCGAGAAGATGCAGATTTTCATGGACCGCGTGATGCTGCGCCTGCCGGTATTCGGCGATCTCGTGCGCAAGTCGTGCATCGCGCGCTGGACCCGCACGCTTTCCACCATGTTCGCCGCGGGCGTGCCGCTGGTCGAGGCGCTCGAATCGGTGGCGGGCGCGTCCGGCAATTACGAGTACTTCATCGCAACCAAGAAGATCCAGGGCGAGGTTTCGACCGGCTCCAGCCTCACCTCCTCGATGCAGGGCACCTCGGTGTTCCCCTCCATGGTTATCCAGATGGTGCAGATCGGAGAGGAAGCCGGCTCGCTCGACGCGATGCTGTCCAAGGTCGCCGACTTCTTCGAGGCCGAGGTGGACGAGGCGGTCGAGGCGCTGTCCTCCCTGATGGAACCGATGATCATGGTGGTCCTGGGCACGCTGATCGGCGGCCTCGTGGTCGCGATGTACCTGCCCATCTTCAAGCTGGGCGCGGCGGTCTAAGAGCAGGGTGAGGCGTCAGGGGAGAGGAGTGAGGCGCGCGCCCTCCCCGACGCCCGAGCTTCGCCTCACGCCTCACGCCTCACGCCTCACCGGACGATGATGTTCGTCGAGGCTTTGCGGGAATCGCCCGCCGTGTTGGTCAGCATCGCGACTCTCTTCGGTCTGATCGTCGGCAGCTTTCTCAACGTCGTCATTCACCGCCTGCCGCGCATGATGGAGCGGCAATGGCGAACCGAGTGCGCCGAACTGACCGGGACCGCGCCGCCGCCCGCCGAGCGCTACAACCTGGTGGTGCCGCGCTC
>CAZOQY010000224.1:0-5503 GCA_964581835.1 uncultured Streptomycetaceae bacterium
GGCGCGGCTGCCGCTGCTCACTCTCTGGCTGCTCGGCATGCTGGCCGGTGCGTTCATCGGGCTGGGGGCCCTGTATTTCACGCTGGTTACGAGCGACGCCACGCTCGGTTTCGCTGCCGCACGGGTTGCCGGCGGCGTCTGTTTCTCGCTGGGCCTGCTGCTTGTCGTGGTGGCTGGCGCGGAGCTTTTTACCGGCAACAACCTGCTCGCCATGGCCTGGGCCGGCGGCCGGGTCAGCCTCCTCGAGGTGCTGCGCAACTGGGTCGTGGTGTGCGCGGCCAATTTCGCCGGCGCGTCCGCCCTGGCGCTGATCGTCTACCTCTCCGGCCACTGGCAGATGAACGGCGGCGCCGTGGGCGCGACTTACCTGAAGATCGCGTCGGCCAAGGCCGCTCTGCCCGCGATGCAGGCGTTCTTCCTCGGCGTGCTGTGCAACATCCTGGTCTGCATGGCGGTGTGGATGGCGCTCGCCGGGCGCAGTGTCGTCGACAAGTTCGTCGCCATCCTGCTGCCGATCTCGGCTTTTGCCGCCGCCGGCTTCGAGCACTCGATCGCCAACATGTACTTCTTCCCGCTGGCCCTGCTGCTGAAAGGACACGGCCTGGCGCTCCCGCCCGGGGGCGGGGACATCACCGTGGCCGGCATGCTGGGCAACCTGGGCCCGGTGATCGCCGGCAACATCGTGGGCGGCAGCGTGCTCGTGGCGCTGGTCTACTGGGTGGTCTACCTGCGCGGCCGCCCGCCCGATGGCGGCGCACCGCGCGCCTGATCCGGGAGGGCGGTTGAGCGAGACGACCGGCCCGGGCCTCACCTCGGCGGAGGCGAAGCGCAGGCTCGAGACCGAGGGCCCCAACAGCCTGCCCGACGCGGACCGGCGCGGCGTGCTGGCCATCGCGCTGGAAGTGGTGCGCGAGCCGATGTTTCTGCTGCTCGTCGCGGGCGCCGCCATCTACCTGCTGCTGGGCGACGTCCAGGAAGCCCTGATCCTCGCGGCCTCGATCGGGGTGGTCATGGCGATCACCGTGCTGCAGGAGCGCAAGTCCGAGCGCGCGCTGGAAGTGTTGCGCGATCTCTCCAGCCCGCGCGCGCTGGTGATCCGTGACGGCGCGCCGCTGCGCGTGGCGGGCGCGGCGGTGGCGCGCGGCGACCTGATGATCCTGGCCGAGGGCGACCGCGTTCCGGCGGACGCGCGCCTCGTGGCGGTCAACGAGCTGGTGCTCGACGAGTCCCTGTTGACGGGGGAATCGCTGCCGGTGGAGAAGGATGCCGGCGGCGCCGTCTATTCGGGCACCCTGGTGGTCAAGGGGCAGGGGCGCGCGGAGGTCACGGCGACCGGGCCCCGCACTGAGTTCGGACGCATCGGGGCTTCGCTGGCGGAACTCGATGTCGAGAAGACACGCCTGCAGAGCGAGACCGCCCGCATCGTGCGTTTCGTTGCTGCATTCGCCCTGGGCCTGTCACTGCTGCTGGCCGCCTATTACGTCGCGACCCGCGGCGACTGGCTGGCCGGCATCCTCGCCGGGATCACGCTCGCGATCGCCATCCTGCCGGAGGAGTTCCCGGTGGTGCTGACCGTTTTTCTCGCGCTCGGCGCCTGGCGCATCGGCCGCGACGGCGTGCTGACGCGCCGCATGCCGGCGATCGAGACGCTCGGCGCGGCCACCGTGCTGTGCGTGGACAAGACCGGCACGCTGACCGAGAACCGCATGGCGCTGGTGGACACGATCGCGGCGGACGGCGACGCCGCGCGCGTGGTCGAGGCCGCCGCGCTGGCCTGCGAGCTCGAGCCGTTCGACCCCATGGAGCGGGCCATACTCGCCGCGGCCGGCGAGCGGGCCGCAGCGCTTCGCCGTTCCTGGACGCTCGACCGGGATTATCCGTTCACGTCCGAATTTCTCGCCGTCTGCCACGCGTGGCGCTCGCCCTCGGGCGAGAGGCGCGTCGCGGTCAAGGGCGCGGCGGAAACGGTGATGGGCTTGTGCGCGCTGGACGGGAAGGCGCGCGCGGCGGCCGTCGCGGACATGCAGCGCGCGGCGGAGCGCGGTCTGCGGCTGCTCGCGGTCGCCGAGGCCGGCTGGGCGGAGCCGGAGTGGCCCGCCGACCCGCGGCAGTACGCTTTTCGCTGGCTGGGCTTCGTCGCGCTCGCCGATCCATTGCGCGCGGGCGTGCCGGAGGCCGTGGCGCTGTGTCGCGGCGCCGGCATCCGCGTCGTCATGATCACGGGCGATTATCCCGGCACGGCGCTGGCCATCGCACGCCATGCCGGCATCGACACCGGCGCCGGCGTGCTGACCGGAGTGGATATCGCCGCGATGGACGCCGCCGCCCTGGCGCAGGCGGTGCGTCGCGTCAACGTGTTTGCGCGCATCCGCCCCGAGCAGAAGCTGCAACTCATCAGCGCCTACAAGGCGGACGGCGAGGTGGTGGCGATGACCGGAGACGGCGTGAACGACGCCCCGGCCCTGAAGGCTGCGCACATCGGCGTGGCGATGGGGCGTCGCGGCACCGACGTCGCGCGCGAGGCATCCGCCCTGGTGCTGCTGGAAGACGATTTCCAGTCCATCGTCAAGGCCATCCGCCTGGGCCGGCGCATCTACGAGAACATCCGCAACGCCATGCGCTACATACTGGCGGTGCACGTGCCGATCGCCGGCATGTCCTTCCTGCCGCTCGTGTTCGGCTGGCCGGTGTTCCTCTACCCGGTGCACGTCGTATTCCTCGAGTTCGTGATCGACCCCGCGTGCTCGATCGTGTTCGAGGCCGAGAAAAACGAGGAGAGCGCCATGCGGCGCCCACCGCGCGACCCGCGCGAGCCGCTGTTCAGCCTGCAGATGCTGGGCGTGAGCCTGCTGCTCGGCGCCTCGGTGCTGGCGACCGTCTGCCTGGCGTACGGCTGGGCGGTCGGCAACGGTCTCGCGGGCGCCGAGGCGGGCTCGTTCGGCTTCGCGGCCATCGTCTTCGGCAACCTCGCCATGATCCACGCGACGCGCTTTCGCGACCGCCTGTTCCTCGATGCATTGCGGTCGCCGAACCCGGCGCTGTGGTGGATCACCGGCGGCACGCTCGCCGCCCTGGGTCTTTCGATCTACGTCCCGCCGGTGGCCGATGTCTTCCGCTTCGCGCCGCTCGCGCCGGGTTACCTGGCCCTCGCCGCCGCCGCCGGCATCACGGGCGTGCTCTGGTACGAAGTCTACAAATGGTTGCGGCCCCGCGCCGTGCGGTAGGAAGGAGGATGGTACGGGTTCAGTGCGGGTTCAGTGCGGGTTCAGCGCGGGTTCAGCGCGCGGCGCCGAGCACGGCCTTCAAGCCGGGGAGATCGAGTATGCGCAGCTGGCGCTGCCGCACTTCCATCAAGCCGTTTTCCTGGAAAGCGGAGAAGGCGCGGCTGACGGTCTCGAGCTTGAGACCCAGATAGCTGCCGATTTCCCGGCGCGTCATGCGCAGGTTGAACTCGGTCGGCGAGTAACCGCGCGCGGCGAAGCGCTGCGACAGGTTGAGCAGAAAGGCCGCCAGCCGTTCTTCCGCTTTCATGCTGCCGAGCAGCAGCATGACGCCGTGCTCGCGCACGATCTCGCGGCTCATGACGCGGTGCAGCTGCTGTTGCAGCGAGGGGAGCTCGCGCGAGAGCTGCTCGAGCAGCGGAAAGGGCATCTCGCAGACTTCGCTGTCTTCCAGCGCCACCGTATCGCTCATGTGGCGGCTGCCGCCGATCGCGTCCATGCCAAGCAGGTCTCCCATCATGTGAAAACCGGCGACCTGCTCGCGCCCGTCCTCGTGCAGCACGCAGCTCTTGAAGAAGCCTGAACGCACCGCGAAGAGCGCGGCGAGCGGCGCGCCGGCCCGGTAGAGGGAGTCGCCCCTGCGGACCCGGCGGCGCTGGCTCACGAGCCGGTCGATCTTTTCCATTTCCGCGGACTCGAGCCCGGCGGGCAGGCACAGCTCGCGCAGGCTGCAGGCGGAGCAGGCGACGCGCAGGTGCCCGGCGTCCGCATCGCAGAGTAGGTTATTGCCCTTCATCGGGGATGAGTCTGCCGCGCCCGCGCGGCGCCGGGTTGACCTATATCAAATGGCGCGGAGGGGGGCGTGCAATACTGGTCCGACCGGACGGACAGCCCCCAGGGTAGCGACCCATGAATTCTCCCGCGATCGAGTTCGATGCCGACCTGGTGCGGCGGCTCGATCGTTCCGGGCCGCGCTATACCTCGTATCCGACCGCCGATCGCTTCGTCGAGGCATTCCGCGACAAGACCTACCTGTCGTGGGCGGCGCGGCGCAACATCGGCGGCGTGCAGCGCCCCCTGGCGCTGTATGTGCACCTGCCGTTCTGCCGCGACATCTGCTTTTATTGCGCCTGCAACAAGATCGTTACCCGCGACGCGAGCAAGGCCGCGCGCTACCTGGGCTATCTCGGGCGTGAGATCGACGCGCAAGCGGCGTTGTTCCGCGACGATCCGCGCGTGGCCCAGATGCACTGGGGGGGTGGAACGCCCACTTACTACGACATGGAGACCCTGGGCGCCCTGTTTTCCCGGATCGCCGGGCGCTTCGATCTCGTTCCCGGCGGCGAGTACTCGATCGAGGTGGACCCGCGCACCATCGACGCGGGGGGCATGCAGTCGCTGCGCGACATAGGGTTCAACCGCGTGAGCTTCGGCGTGCAGGATTTCGACCCCGGGGTGCAGGCGGCGATTCACCGCCTGCAGAGTGAGGAAAAAACGCTGTCGGTCATCTCCGCCGCGCGCCGCGCCGGCTTCGACTCGGTCAACGTGGACCTCATCTACGGCCTGCCGCGGCAGACCGCGGCGAGCTTCGAGGCGACGCTGGCGCGGGTGATCGCGGCCCGGCCGGATCGCATCGCGCTCTACAACTACGCGCACCTGCCGCACCTCTTCAAGTCCCAGCGGCGCATTCACGACGGCGATCTGCCGGTCCCCGAAGCCAGGCTGGGACTGATCGGGCTTTCGATCCGGCTCCTGACGGGGGCGGGCTACGTCTACATCGGCATGGACCACTTCGCGCTGCCCGGCGACGCGCTCGCCGTGGCGCAGAGGCAGGGGCGCCTCCACCGCAATTTCCAGGGCTACTCCGTGCTGGCCGACGCCGACCTCGTGGGTCTGGGCGTGTCCGCGATCGGCGCGGTCGGGCCGACCTACAGCCAGAATCACCGGGCGCTCGAGGGCTATTACGACGCGCTCGACCGCGGCGAGTTGCCGGTCATGCGCGGCATTGAGCTGACCGCCGACGATCTCGTGCGCCGCGCGGTCATCCACGCCCTCATGTGCCAGTTCACGCTGTCGAAGGAGTCGATCGAGGTTGCCTATCTCGTCGACTTCGACCGTTATTTCGCCGCGGAGCTGGAGGAACTGCGCGAGCACGAGCGCATGGGGCTGGTTTCGCTCGACGGCGGCTGGATTGCCGTGAGCCCGAAAGGCCGGCTGCTGATCCGCGCCATCTGCATGGTGTTCGACCGTTACCTGCGGCACGAGCGGGACGCGCGCCGCTA
>CAZOQY010000225.1:0-5466 GCA_964581835.1 uncultured Streptomycetaceae bacterium
CGACAAGCACTACCTCGCGCAGAATTTCCTCGGCTTCTTCCGGCGCGACTACCGGCGCGTGGCCGAAGCGCACATCGAATCGGGCTGGGCGCCGAAGGGCACGCGGGTGGACGACTTCGAGGCGGCGATCCGCGCCGTGTGCGAGCCGGTCTTCGCCAAGCCGTTCAAGGACATCTCGTTCGGGCGCCTGCTGCTGCGCCTGTTCCAGACCTCGCGCCGCTTCAACATCCGCGTGCAGCCGCAGCTCGTGCTGCTGCAGAAAACGCTGCTCAACATCGAGGGACTGGGGCGCGATCTCGACCCGGACCTCGACCTGTGGCAGACGGCCAAACCGTTTCTCGAGCGCTGGATGGCCGAACAGGTCGGCTGGCGCGGCCTGGTCGAGCGCATCCGCCAGGAAGCCCCTTACTGGAGCACGATCCTGCCGCAACTGCCCAGACTGGTGCACCAGGCGCTCGCGCGCCAGGCCGAGGCCCGCGCCGACGAGGACATGGCCGCTCTCTTGCGCGAAGCGCGGCGGCGCAACCACTGGCTGGCCGCGATCGTCGCCCTGCTTGCGTTGATCGCGGTGGCCGCGCTCGCAGGCGCCTGAAGCCGCGTTTTATAATTCTCCCGTCACGATTTTTCCGGCCGAGACGCCGGGCACCGTCCGCATGCTGCTCACTTTCGTCATCGCCTATCTCGTCGTCTCGATCGCCATCGGGCTCGCCGCCGCGCTGAAGGTGCACAGCGCGAAGGACTACATCACCGCCGGGCGCACGCTGCCGATCTGGGTCGTCTTCGCCACCGTGTTCGCCACCTGGTTCGGCGCGGAAACCGTGCTCGGCATCTCCGCCACCTTCCTGCGCGAGGGCCTCTCCGGCCTGGTCTCCGACCCGTTCGGCGCCTCGATGTGCCTGATCCTGGTCGGCGTGTTCTTCGCGCGGCCGCTCTACCGCATGAATCTCCTCACCATCGGCGACTATTACCGCGCCCGCTACAACCGACCGGTGGAAGTCGTCACCAGCCTCTGCATCGCGCTCTCCTACCTGGGCTGGGTCGCCGCCCAGATCACGGCGCTGGGCCTCGTGTTCAACGTCATCTCGCAGGGCGACATTTCGCCGGCCGCCGGCATGATCATCGGCGCCGCGGTGGTGCTGGTCTACACCCTGTTCGGCGGCATGTGGTCCGTTGCGTTCACCACTTTCGTGCAGATGATCATCATCGTGCTGGGCCTGTTCTACATCGCCTGGCTGGTGAGCGGGATGGCGGGGGGCGTTCCCGCCGTGGTTTCCCATGCGGCCGCGGCCGGGAAGTTCGAATTCCTGCCCAAACTCGAATTGCGCGACGTCATCGCCTTCGTCGCGGCCTGGGTGACGCTGGGGCTGGGCTCGATCCCGCAGCAGGACGTGTTCCAGCGGGTCAACGCCTCGAAAAACGAGGGCACCGCGGCCTGGGGCTCGATCCTCGGCGGCTCCGCCTATTTCCTGTTCGCCTTCGTGCCGCTGTTCCTCGCCTACTCCGCGACCCTGATCGACCCGAAGATGGTCGAAGGGTTGATCGGCAGCGATTCCCAGCTGATCCTGCCCACGCTGATACTCAACCACCTGCCGCTGCACGCGCAGATCATCTTCTTCGGCGCGCTGCTATCGGTGATCATGAGCACGGCGAGCGGAACGCTGCTCGCGCCCTCGGTCACGATCTCGGAGAACGTGCTGCGCGGCCTGTTCGGGGAAATGACGGACGCGCGGTTCCTGTGGATGACGCGCGCGGTGGTGGTGTGTTTTACCGTGCTGGTCACCGGCTATGCCGTTTACACCGACGCCACCATTCACAAGATGGTCGAGAACGCCTACAAGATCACGCTGTCCGCCGCGTTCACGCCGCTCGTGTTCGGCCTCTACTGGCGGCGTGCCACCACCCAGGGAGCGGCGGCGGCGATCGTTGCCGGCCTCGCCACGTGGATCGGCCTGGAACTGGCGGCGCCGGACGCCCTGTTCCCGCCGCAATTCGCCGCGCTGCTCGCCAGCATGGCGGCGATGGTGATCGGCTCGCTCGCGCCGCAGCGCTACGGGTCGCGCGTCGAATCACGAATCACGATTCACGAATCACGCCATTCCACCGTCAACCGGGAAACGCCTCGTTGAAGGCCGCGACGAAGCGGGTGTAATCGGCTTCCGGCAGCCGGTTGATGCCCGCCGCCGCCTGCCGCCCGCCGCCGGTCTCGAATTTCAGGCACAGCGCGTCGGCGCCGCGCGGGTCCTCGACCGGGGCGCGCACGCTCACCGAATAGCCGCCGTGACCGGCGACCAGCAGCGCATGGGCGCGCCCAGGATGGCGGTTGGCCAGCTGGTTGGCGAAGAAGCCGTGTATGCGCCGGCTCCAGGCGGCGTCCGGCAGCACGTAGAGCGCCGTGCCGCGGCCCTCGGCCTGCGGCTTCAACGCCGCGGCGCGATCGGTGTCGTCGGCCAGCGCGTTGCGCAGCGCGTCGAATACCGGCTCGCCGCTGACGAAATCCCGCGGATCGGGGTAATGGCTGATGGTCTCGAACAGGTCGGCGGGATGGTAGTTCAGGTCCTCGACGGTTTCGCCGTAAGCGTTGTAATTGAGGCACTCGCCCAGTTCGCGCAACTGCTCGATTTCCACCAGCTCGAGATCGAGCCCTTCCGCCGCCCGGCGCGCCGGCCCGGCCAGATTGTCGCCGAAGGCCGCCACCACCGCCCACAGGCGCTGGCGGCCGCCGAGCAGGCGGTCAACGATCAGGCTGGTGCAGGTGTCCGGCGCGGTGTCGATGAATGCCTTGAGGTTGGCGTGGCGCGGCACGTCGCCCGCCGCGTGGTGGTCGAAATAGCGGACCCGCGCCCCAGCTTCGAGCGCCTTTTTCAAGCCGCCGGCGTTGCTCTTGAGCGAGATGTCCAGCACGGTGAGTTCATCGCCTGCCTTTGCGACAACGCGATCCAGCAGCCGCACGTCGCGCTTGACGCCGGTCACCAGGATGCTCGCGCGCGGCTCCTCCAGCCGCAACTGCTGCAGCGCGCAGAGCCCGTCGGCATCGCCGTTGAAGATGTCGTAAACTGTCGTCAATGCGGTTCGTGCCGGAAGAACGGGACGGGGGCTTCTCGCCGCACAGCGTGCGGCTGGCGTGGATACTCGTCGTAGCTTATCTGCTTGTCGTGGCGTATGCCAGCCTGCAGCCGTTCCGGGGCTGGCGCGCGCCGCCCGACGAGATCCTGCATTTCCTCGCCGCGGCCTGGCCGCGGTTCATCACGCCGCAGGACGTGTCGATCAACATCGCGGCCTACGTCCCCCTCGGCCTGCTGCTCTCGATCGGTTGCGGCGCCCGCTACGGTCCGGCGCGCGGAGCCGCCATCGCCACGCTGACCGCGGCGTCGCTCTCCCTCCTCATGGAAGCGGCGCAGATGTTCCTGCCCTCGCGCATCGCCTCCAACGTCGACCTGCTCGCCAACAGCCTCGGCGCGCTGCTGGGCGCGATGGCGGCGCCGCTGCTCGCCCCGACCCGCATCCCCGGCGGGGCGCTGCACGCCGCGCGGCACCGGCTGTTTCTCGATGGCGTGGCCGCCGATATCGGGATGGTGATCGTGTTCCTGTGGCTCGTCACGCAGTTCCACCCGACGGCGCAGCTCTTCGGCACCGGGTATTTGCGCTCGACGCTCGACCTGCCCGCGCAGTTCGCGCACACGCCCGGGCTCGCGCTCTCCGGCGAAGCGGCGGTGGTACTGTTCAACCTTCTGGGCGTGGGCCTCATGGTGTCGGCCCTGATGCGCGGCGGCGCGCGCTCCGCCATCGTGACCGGCGCGGTGGTCGGCGCGGCACTCGTCATCAAGGTGTTTACCGCCGCCGTGCTGGTCCAGTCGCCCGCGCCGCTCGCCTGGCTGACGCCGGGCGTCCTGGCCGGGCTCGCCGCCGGCGGCATCCTGTTGTTCCTGGCCATGCGCCTGCCGCGGCCCGTGCAGCTCGCCCTCGCCGCGCTGTGCATCGTGGCGGCCACCGTGGCCATCAACCTCGCCCCCGACAACCCCTACCAGAGCGTGCCGCTGCGGCTGCTCGCGGGAGGCGCGAGCCATTTCCTGAGCTTTTCGGGCATCGTGCGCGCGCTCTCGGAGTTGTGGCCGCTGCTCGCGACGGGCTTCCTCCTCTACGCGCTGCTCGGGCGCCGGCGTCATATATAATTCCGGCCACGGCGGCGCAACTGCCCGCCGTATCTCCCCGAATTCGAACAGACGCCGCCCGCCGGCGGCGCCGTTCAATTCGGGCAACATCCGGGAATCACATGAGTTACTACGAACGCCACGTCTTTTTCTGCTGCAACCAGCGCGACAACGGCGAGCAGTGCTGCAACAACGGCGGCTCGCAGACAATGCGCGACTACGCCAAGGGCCGCGTCAAGCAGCTGAAGCTCTCCGGCGCCGGCAAGGTTCGCATCAACCAGGCGGGCTGTCTCGACCGCTGCAAGGAAGGCCCGGTGATGGTGGTCTACCCCGAGGCGGTCTGGTACACCTACGTCGACCAGAGCGACATCGAGGAAATCATCCAGGAGCACCTCGTCAACGGCCGCGTCGTCGAACGTCTGCGGATCTAGAACTGTTTATCGTTTTTCGTTGCCCGCCATTCCGCGGCGCTGCCAGACAATATTTCGTCAGTGGCGGGCAACGAAAAACGAAAATTACTACGATCCTCATGATGCCCATCGACGTCCGTCCCATGCCCGCCGCCTCGCTCACGCGCGCGATGATCGAAGGGCCGGCGGGAGCAATCGAGACCGACATCAACGACCCGGGCGAGCCCCGGCGCGGCGTCGCGCTGATCGCGCATCCCAACCCGGTGCAGGGCGGCACCAAGGACAACAAGGTCGTCACCACGCTCGCCAAGGCATTCTTCGCCCTGGGCTACGTTACGGCGCGGCCCAATTTTCGCGGCGTGGGCGCCTCGGCCGGTGGCTTCGACGAGGGGCGCGGTGAAACCGAGGACCTGCTCGCCGTTGCCGCCCACCTGGCGCGGCATTACGGCAGCCTCCCGCTCGTGCTCGCCGGGTTTTCTTTCGGCAGTTTCGTCCAGACCCGCGTCGCCCGGCAGTTGAAGCCGGCGGGCATGGTGCTGGCAGGGCCCGCGGTCGGCCGCTTTCCCGCCGAAACGGTGCAGCCGGACACGCTGGTGATTCACGGCGAGCACGACGACGTCGTGCCGCTCGCGGCCGTGCTCGACTGGGCGCGACCGCAAGGCCTGCCGGTCGTGGTCGTGCCCGGCGGCGAGCATTTTTTCCACGGCCGGCTGAACGTGCTGTCCGATCTCGTCATCCGGCACTTCCGCGCCTGACCGGATGTCCCATCTGCGCGTTACCGGCCTGCGGAAATCCTACGGCGAACACGAAGTCGTTGCCGGCGTGGACCTCGATCTCAAGCCGGGCGAGTGCTTCGCCCTGCTCGGGCCCAACGGCGCGGGCAAGACCACGACGCTGCGCCTGTGCCT
>CAZOQY010000226.1:0-5447 GCA_964581835.1 uncultured Streptomycetaceae bacterium
ATCTGCAACGCTTCATCTGCAACGCCTCATGCACGACGCGTCAGCCCGCCTTGGGCGCCAGCGCGACATTCTTCAGCGCCTTCGCGCGCGCCAGCGACAGCCACACGTAGGCCAGCATGATAGCCGCGCCGCCCGCGAGCGCGAGGCGCGGCCCCGCCCATTCCCCGGCGAAGTTCAGCAGGAAGCCGCTCAGGAACATCAGGCTCCACACCAGCGCGAACACGCTCATCACGCGGCCGCGGTAGCGGTCCTCGACCAGCGTCTGCAGCATCACCTGCGCGCAGGTCACGAAGTACGCGTGGCACAGCCCGGTGACGAGAACGGCGCAGAAAGACAGCCAGAACCGGTCGCTGGCGGCGAGGCCGATCAGCGCCACGTAGAAGAGCGTCAGGGCGCCCACCATCAGGTTGCGCCACGAGACGCGCGCCTGCAGCCAGCCGTAGCTCGCGAAGCCGGTCAGCGCGCCGATGCCGGCGGCGGAAGCGAGGATGCCGAGGCCACGCGAATCGACTTCCAGCAGCTTGGCGAACACCGGCAGCACGTGGATGAAGCCCATGGCCAGCGTGGCGTGAAGCAGCGCCACGGCGATGACGCGGGCGAAGACCTCGTTGGCGCGGATGTAACGCAGGCTGTCGGTGAAGCTGTCGAGCAGGCTGCCGTGCTGGCGCGCGGCCTCGTGCGCGGGGCGGACCAGGAACAGCACCGCGATCATCGTGCAGACCGCCGCCGAGCACAGCAGGAAGGTGGCCGGCGCGCCCATCGCGGCGATGAGGAAGCCCGCGATCGAGGGCGCGATCACGCGGCTCGCGCCGAATGCCATGGAAATCAGCGGCACCGCGGAACGCAGCAACTCCCGCGGCAGCAGGCGCGGGAAGAACGACGCGCGCGCGGGCTCGTCGATGGCGGCCGAGAAGCCCCACAGGAAAGCGCCGAGCGCGAGGTGCCACAGCTGCACCACGCCGAAGAGCGCGGTCAACCCGACCAGAAGCATGGCGATCGCGGCGTTGACCTGCGCGATGCCGATCAGCTTGCGGGCATCGATGCGGTCGGCCAGCACGCCGCCCAGCAGCGTCAGGGCGAACTGGGGCACGAAACCGCACAGGTGGATGAGCCCCAGCTGCGCCTGCGAACCCGTGATCTCGAAGGCGAGCCAGCCCAGCGTGAACGCGAACATGTGCTGGCCGATGACCTGCGTCACCAGGGCCAGCCAGTAGAGGCGAAAGTCGCGCACCTTCAGCGCGAGGAGCGGGTTTGCCTTTTCTTCCAAGGGGTAACTGCGTCTCAGGTGAGGCGTCTCAGATACTGCGTCTCAGATGAAGCGTCTCAGGTACTGCGCCTTACAACGTCGTTTCGGGACGCCTTATCTGCGACGTAGTACCTGAGACGTTTTACCTGCGACGCCCTATCTGAGACGCTTCTGTTGATAAGATGCCGAAGCTTACCGCACCATGACCCCCGGCGCCCCCACTCACCGAAACCGCCGCTGGCTCGCCGCCGGCCTGCTGCTCGCGATCGGCGGCGTCGTCTTCTTCTCGCTGCGGCCGATCTTCATCAAGCTCGCCTACGCGCACGTCACCGACCCGGTGACGCTGCTCGCGCTGCGCATGGTGTTCTCACTGCCCTTCTTCGTCGCGGCGGCGTTCTGGGTGAGGCGCGGCGACGGGCACCGCCCGCTCGCCGGTCGCGAACTCGCGCTCGTCGCGGGCCTCGGCATCCTGAGCTACTACGGCGCGAGCTTCCTCGATTTCCTTGGACTGCAGTACATCGGCGCCGGCCTCGCGCGGCTGCTGCAGTTCATCTACCCGACGATCGTGGTGGTGCTCTCCGCCGTGCTGCTTCACAAGGGCGTGGCGCGGCGCGAGGTGCTCGCCCTCGCGCTGACCTACCTCGGGCTCGCGCTCGTTTTCTGGCACGCCGCGGGCGGCGAGCAGCGCGACCTCTGGCTGGGGGCGGGGCTGGTGTTCGGCGGCGCGCTTTGCTTCGCGGTCTACCTGGTCGCGGGAGCGGAAGTGATCTCCCGCGTCGGCTCGGTGCGCTTCACCGCCTACGCGATGACCGCGGCCAGCATCGTGTGCATCCTGCAGTTCCTGCTGTTGCGCCCGCTCTCCGCGCTCGATCTGCCGGCTCCCGTTTACGGCTACGCGCTCGCGATGGCGATACTCTCCACGGTCATCCCGGCGTTCATGATCTCGGAAGCGCTGAAGCGAGTCGGCGCCAACACCGTCGCCATCGTCGGCGCGCTCGGCCCCGTCACCGCCATCTTCTTCGGCTGGCTCGGGCTGGAGGAAGTGATGACGCCGCTGCAGTTCGCCGGCTCAGCGCTGGTGCTGGTGGGCGTCGTGGTCATCAGCCTCAGGCCGGCTACGCCGGCCAAAGGATGAAGGATGAACGTGGAAGTCAGATATCGTCCGAATCCCGCAGCCACGACGGGATATCACGTTGGCCGTGCAGTACGCGCCAGACGTCAACGTGATCGGTACGCTCGACATAGAAAACCAAGTGGGGATAGCCGGTCAGCGACCAGGAGCGCAGCCCTGGCAGGTTGAGCTCGTGCGCGTATCGGGGCGAGCCGCTCGTCGGATGGCGGCTGATGTGGCCGTAGGCCTGCTCCAGGGCGTCTATGAAGCCGAAGGCGGCCTGCCCCGCGTCTTCGCTCAGGTAGTATGCAATGACCTCGTCGATGTCCCGGTTGGCCTGCTCACGCGGGACGACCGGCCTGATCTTCACCGGCGAGTACTGGCCTTGACTGCCTTGCGGACCCGCCCGCGCAATCCCTCGAAGTAAGCCGAATCCGCCGGCGCCGTCGGCGCCGACGCTGCGCCGGCGAGCAGCAGACCGCGCAGTTGCAGGCGATCCTGATCCTTGCGGATCAGTTCGCGCACGTACTCGCTGCTGGTGCCGTAGCCGCGCTGCTCGACCTGCTCATCGACGAAAGTCTTGAGCGTGTCGGGCAGGGAAATGTTCATCGTGCTCATGGCGCAAGCCTAGGTCGTTTGGCAAAATTTGGCAAGATTGACATTCCCGAAACGAGGAAATCTTAATAAAACAGCGTGTTACCGGGTCTCCACCCCTCAGTACGGCGTGCCGTCCTTCTTCGTAAACCGCCTCCCCTGCGGCGTCGGGCGGGCGAAGAGGTCGTCGTCGGGATAGGTCACGGCGTCGTCGGGCTTGCGGTCGCCCACCTCCAGGTAGACGGCATCGCGGCTGCCGCGGTTGACCAGGCAGTGCCCGTCGGCGCGGCCGGCGGGAAAACCCGCGCACATGCCGGGGGTGAGCCGCTGCTCGCCGCCGTCGGTGACCAGGATCAGCTCGCCGCTCACCATGTAGACGAACTCGTCCTCGTGGCTGTGCCAGTGGCGCAGGGCGGAGATGGAGCCGGGCGGGATCGTGGTGAGGTTGACGCCGAAGTTCTTCAGGCCCAGCGCATCGCCCAGCCGCTGCTTGCGGCGGCCGGCCACGCGCGACTTGAACGGTTCGGGATAGCTGCTGCCGATGGCCGCGGCCACGGTGGCCGGATCGAGGGGCTTCGCCTTGCCGGTCATGCGCGCAGCGTCAGCGGCCGGCGCACTTCTGGGCGATGGGCTCGCCCGGCGCCAGCGTTTCGGCGCAGCGGAGAACGGCGAGTATGTTGCGGTGATTGTTCTTCTGCGCCAGTTCCGCCGCCGTGCTCCCGAGGTAGATGCGCACGCGGGGATCGGCGCCGGCCCGCAGCAGCCACATCGCGGTATCCAGGTGCCCCTGGATGGCGGCCATCATCAGCGGCGTGTTGACGTAGACGATCCCGCCAGCCGCATCGCCGTCCACGCGCGCGCCGCGCTCGATCAGGTAGCGGACGATGCGGTCGTGCCCCTGGTAGGCGGCGTAGGCGAGCGGCGTGTAGTGATGGGGCTCGTTCTCGAGGCTGGCGCCGGCCTCGACCAGCGTGCGCACCACCTCTTCGTAGGAATTGGAGCCGCCGCGGGAAGCGTCATCCGGCGAAAAGTAGGAAGCCAGCATCAGGGCGGTCTCGCCGGCGGGGGTGCGGGCGTTGACGTTGGCGCCGGCGGAAATCAGGTAGCGCACGGTCTTGAGGGATCCGTAGCGCCCGGCAATGGTGATGAGCGGCGCGCCTTCGAGGTAGCCGGGAATCGCGATGCGCTGGTTGGCGCTGACTTTGCCCGACCGGACCGCCTCCTGGACGTAGCCGACGTCGTCGATGGTGATGGCGTTGCGCAGGCGCTCGGTGTCGGCCGATCCGCCCGGCATCTGGGCGCAGCCCGCGACCATGAGCAGCACCGCCAACCCGCTTGCGATTGCTCTCAGCATTTTCCCGCCCCCTCATGCCCGGAACCTGCTCCGAGCCGCGTTTTGGTTGTTTCTTAGTGTATATCCAGCGTCGGGCGAGAGGGAAGCCCATAACTGGCAAGACGGCCCGCGAAAGGTCCGCAGTATGGGCAGCGGCGGATGAACGGCGTTTGCGTCCGTTCGATCCGGCGCGGACGGTCAGGCGCCCGGCAGCGCCGGGCGTCCACTGACCGTCAAACGTTGAAGCGAAACAGGACGACGTCGCCATCCTTCACGACGTATTCCTTGCCCTCGAGGCGCATCTTGCCGGCCTCCTTGGCACGCTGCTCGCCGCCGCAGGCGACGTAATCCTCGTAGGAGATGACTTCCGCGCGGATGAAGCCGCGCTCGAAGTCGGTGTGGATCACGCCGGCGGCCTGCGGCGCGGTATCGCCCTTGGGAAGGGTCCAGGCGCGCACTTCCGTCGGCCCCGCGGTGAAGTACGTCTGCAGCCCGAGCAGGCTGTAGACGGCGCGCGCGAGCCGGTCGAGCCCCGGCTCCTCCAGCCCGAGATCGTGCAGGAAGATTTTCTTGTCTTCCGGGCTCATGCCCGACATCTCGGCTTCGATGGCGGCGCAGATCGCCACCACCGGGGCGCCCTCGCGCGCGGCGTAATCCTCGACGCGGGCCAGCAGCGCGTTGTCCTTGAAGCCGCGCTCGTCCACGTTCGCGACGAAGAGCGCCGGCTTGGCGGTGATCAGGCACAGCGGCTGCAGCAGCGGCAGTTGCTCGGGCTCGAGGCGCAGGCTGCGCACCGGCTTGCCCTCATCGAGGTGGGCGCGAACCCGGGCAAGGAGGGCTTCCAGCTTGACGGCCTCCTTGTCGCCCGACTTCACGCGCGAGACGTTGCGGGCCTGCGCTTTCTCGACGGTGGAGAGATCGGCGAGCGCCAGCTCGGTCTGGATCACCTCGATGTCGGAGACGGGATCCACCCGGCCCGCGACGTGAACGACGTTTTCGTTCACGAAGCAGCGCACCATGTTGATGATGCCGTCGGTTTCGCGGATGTGGGCGAGGAACTGGTTGCCGAGGCCTTCGCCCTTCGAGGCGCCCGCGACCAGCCCGGCGATGTCGACGAACTCGACGACAGCGGGCACGACCTTGGCCGGCTTCGCGATGTCCGA
>CAZOQY010000227.1:0-5445 GCA_964581835.1 uncultured Streptomycetaceae bacterium
GCATCAAGCGCTTCATCGTCGAGCCGCCCAACATCCAGGGCAATCCGGTCGCCGAGCTGGACATCGTCATGCTGCCGGGCGGCGAAGTGCTGGACGTGAGGACGCGGAAGGCGAGCGGGCAGACGGCCTGGGACAATGCGTGCGAGCGCGCGATTCGCCGGGCGCAGCCGCTGCCGCTGCCGTCCGACCCGGCGCTGATGAAGGAATTTCGGGAACTTGGTCACCTGTGCCGTTACAAAGACTAGGGCGCATGGCGGAAATGTGACGCGCATGTCGCTTGCCGGCGACATGCCCGGCGCCTAAAACAGGGCCAACTGGATATAATTGCTGCACATGCAAATCGCCGGACTGCGCCGCCACTTCTGCCTTTTTCTTCTTCTGACCTCGGTTGTTTTGCCGCAGGTCGCGCGCGCTGCAGTCACCATCGAGACCGTCGGCTTCGGATCGAACCAGCTCCCCGTCGCCATCGTGCCGTTCCGGGCCGAAGCGGGACTCGGGCAACCTCTCACCCCCGTCATTGCCGCCGACCTCGCGCGCAGCGGGCTGTTCAAGACGGTTGACGCCGGCGGGCTCAACCCGCCGCCGCACGAGCCGCAGGACATCAACTACGGCACCTGGCGCGCGCGCGGCGCGGAGGCGGTGGTGATCGGCACGGTTGCGCCGCTGCCCGACGGGCGCTACGACATCCGCTTTCGCCTGATGGACGTGGCGAAGCAGGCGCAGCTCGCGGGCTTCGCCTACACGGCTTCCGCCGCCCAGCTGCGCCACACCGCGCATCGCATCGCCGACGCCATCTACGAGAAACTGACCGGCGACAAGGGCGTGTTCTCCACCCGCATCACCTACATCGTGAAGCAGGGCAGCCGCTACGAGCTGCAGGTGGCGGATGCCGACGGCTACGGTGCGCAGACGGTGCTCGCCTCCGGCGAGCCGATCATTTCGCCGGCGTGGTCGCCGGACGGCACCCAGATCGCCTACGTCTCGTTCGAGCAGAGAAAGCCGGTCGTCTACGTCCAGTCGCTCACTACCGGCGCACGCCGCGCGCTGGCGAATTTCTGGGGCAGCAACAGCGCGCCCGCGTGGGCGCCCGATGGCCGGCGCCTCGCGGTGGTGCTGACCAAGGACGGCGGCTCGCAGATCTACCTCATCAACGCCGACGGCAGCGGCGTCACCCGTCTCACCCAGAGTTCGGCGATCGACACCGAGCCCAGCTTCTCCCCGGACGGCGAACTGATCCTCTTCACGTCCGATCGCGGCGGCAGCCCGCAGATCTACGGCATGTCGGCGAAGGGCGGCGACGTGCGGCGCCTTACCTTCGAGGGCACCTACAACGTGAGCCCGCACTTCAACCCCGACGGCAAGAGCTTCACGTTCATACAAAGGAACGGCGGCCGGTTCAACGTGGCGGTGCAGGACCTGGCGACGCGGCAGGTGCAGGTGCTCACCGATGGCACGCTGGACGAGTCGCCGAGTTTCGCGCCGAACGGCAGGATGATCCTCTACGCAGCCGTGGTGAAAGGGCGTGGTATATTGTCCGCGGTCTCGAGCGATGGCAGGGTGAAGCAGCGACTGACCGCGGATGCCGGCGACGTGCGCGAACCGGCGTGGGGGCCGCTGCCAAAATGACAACTCAGCTACCAGGAGCCAGACGATGAAGAGACTGATCGCAAGTGCATTGATGCTGGGCGTGCTCGCGGGCTGCAGCAGCACGCCGACCAAGGAGCAGGAAGGCGCCGCGGTCGAGGATCGCACCAAGCCGGCGGTGACGGACGCGGGCAAGCCCAAACCCGATACCGGCGCCACGACCAAGCCGCTCGTGGACAAGCCGCTTTCGGCGAATCCCCTGAAGGACCCCAACAACATCCTGTCGAAGCGCAGCATCTTCTTCGACTACGACTCGAACCTGATCAAGGACGAGTTCAAGCCTATCGTGACGGCGCACGCCAACTACCTCAAGCAGAACCCGGGCGCGAAAATGCGCGTCGAGGGCAATGCCGACGACCGCGGCAGCCGCGAGTACAACCTCGCGCTCGGTCAGCGCCGGGCGGACGCCGTGAAGCAGATGCTGCAGCTGCTCGGCGCGCAGCCGGCGCAGGTCGAGTCCGTCAGCTTCGGCGAGGAAAAGCCGCGCTGCCAGGAAGCCGCGGAGTCGTGCTGGGCGCAGAACCGCCGGGGCGACATCGTCTACCAAGGTGAATAAGGCGTGAGGCGTGAGGCGGGAGGTGTGAGGCGGAATCGGTCCGCCGCCATCTTCGTTTGCGCGGCGGCACTGCTCTGGTTTTCCGTCCCCGGCCACGCGCAGTTGTTCGGCGGCGATGACGTCGCGCGCAAGCAGATCGCGGAGCAGGCGAAGCGCGTCGACGCGATGCAGCAGCAGCTGGGCCGCATCGAGGATTCCCTCAAGTCGCTGTCGTCCACCAATCCCGCCCTGGAACTGTCGCAGCAACTCGAGCGGCTGCGGCAGGAAGTGATGCAGTTGCGCGGCCAGGTCGAGGTGCTGGGCAACGAAACGCAGTCGGCGGCGAAGCGCCAGCGCGACATGTACCTCGACCTCGATGCGCGCCTGAAGCGCCTGGAGCAATCGGGGACGCCGCCAGCCGCAGCCGCGGCGGCTCCCGCGGTTCCGCCGCCGCCCGGCGCGAAACCCGCTGCCACGCCGGCTGCGACGGCGGCCGCGGCGCCTTCGGACGCGGAACAGCGCGCGTACGAGGCGGCGCAGGGCCAGCGCAAGATTGGAAACTACCAGGGCGCGATCGCCGGCTTCCAGGCATTCCTCGCGCAGTACCCGAAGAGCCCGCTCGCGCACCGGGCGCAGTACTGGATCGGCGACTCCCAGTACAACCTGCGCGATTTCAGGAACGCCATCGTCAGCCAGCAGCGGCTGATCGCGAATTACTCTGACAGCGCCTCGGTGCCGGACGCGCTGCTCAACATCGCCAGCTCGCAGATCGAGATGGGCGACTCGTCCGCAGCGCGCAAGACCCTCGACGGACTGGTCACGCGCTACCCGGCCAGCGACGCGGCGGAGAAGGCGAAGCGCAGGCTCGCTACGCTCAAGTGAGGAGGGAGGAGAGAGGTGTGAGGCGCAGCAGCACTTTGCTCGCTGGCGTTTTCGCCTCCCGCCTCCCGCCTCCCGCCTCGCCGGTTGTTTCCAGGCGTGAGGGCGGGAGCGCTCCCGGAGACGGCTGATGAGTCGCCGCGCCGTGGTGCTTCTCTCCGGCGGAATGGACTCCGCCACCGTGCTGGCGATCGCGCGTGGCGAGGGCTGCGAGTGCCACTGCCTGACGGTGAACTACGGGCAGCGTCACCGCGCCGAGCTGATGGCTGCGGCGCGCATCGCCGATTCGCTGCGCGCCGCCGGCCACCGCACGATCACGCTCGACCTCACCGGCTTCGGCGGCTCGGCGCTGACCGACAAAAGCATCGCCGTGCCCGAGGCGCCGTCGCAGGGCATTCCGGTCACTTACGTCCCGGCCCGCAACACGATCTTCCTCTCGCTGGCGCTTGCCTGGGCCGAGACGCTCGGCGCGCGCGACATCTGGTTCGGCGCCAACGCCGTGGACTATTCCGGCTATCCCGACTGCCGGCCGGAATACATGCGCGCGTTCGAGACGCTCGCCAACCTCGCCACGAAAGCCGCGGTCGAAGGCAGTCCGCTCGTGTTGCATACCCCGATCATCAGCCTGTCCAAGGCCGACATCATCCGCCGCGGCGCCGCGCTGGGCGTGGACTTCGCCGCGACGGTGTCCTGCTACCAGGCGACCGAGGAAGGCCTCGCGTGCGGGCGCTGCGACGCCTGCCGGCTGCGCCGGGCGGGTTTCGAGGCGGCGGGAATCCCGGACACCACCCGCTACGCGCAGAACGGCAGATAGACGGGATTGACGGGGTTTACGGGATTCACGGCATTAATGCGCTTATAAGTAATTTTGTCCTGTTAATCCTGTAAATCCTGTCCATTTGCTTTTCGCGGTCTTAAACTAGCGCCATGCAACTGACCATCCACACTGAAGTGCTGGGCGCGGTGTTCGCGGTCGCCGTGCTCATGGGCGCGGTGACGAACAAGACCAACTTCTGCACCATGGGCGCGGTGTCCGACTGGGTCAACATCGGTGACACCGGCCGCATGCGCGCGTGGGTGTTCTCGATGGCGGTGGCGCTGGCCGGCGTGATCGCGCTCGAGGGCTTCGGCATCGTCAACCTCTCGGGCGAAACCTTCCCGCCGTACCGCACCGCGAACTTCGCGTGGATACGCTACCTGCTGGGCGGTCTGCTGTTCGGCGTCGGCATGACGCTCGCCAGCGGCTGCGGCAACAAGACCCTGGTGCGCATCGGCAACGGCAACCTGAAGTCGCTCATCGTGCTCGCGATCGCCATGGTCTGCGCCTACGCCATGCTGTGGACGCCGCTCTACGAGAAGGCGTTCCTGCCGTGGGTATCGGCGACGACTGTGAATCTGCAGGCCCACGGCGTGGCGAACCAGGAGTTGGGCACCATCCTCGCCGGGATGTTCGGCATGGGGCTGTCGAAGAACCTCAACCTTGTCGTCGCCGCGGCGGTCGTGGCCGGCCTGCTCTGGTTCTGCTTCAAGTCGGCGGATTTCCGGCACGAGCGGGACCACCAGCTGGGCGGTGCGGTGGTGGGTCTCGCCGTGATCTTCGGCTGGTGGCTCACCGGCGGCTCGCTCGGGCGCGAGTGGAAGGAGTTCGCCGAGATGGCGGAAGCCGTGCCGAGCCGGGTGCAGGTGCAGTCGTACACTTTCATCAGCCCGATGGGCGACACGCTGCGCTACCTGCTCGACCCGGCGAACTTCTCGCTCGTCAATTTCGGCGTGGTGGCGCTGACCGGCGTCATCGCCGGCTCCTTCGTGTGGGCCGCGATCACCGGCCAGTTCCGCATCGAGTGGTTCGCCTCGTGGCGCGATTTCGGCGCCCATGCCGTCGGCGCCGTGATGATGGGTATCGGCGGGGTGCTCTCCATGGGCTGCACCATCGGCCAGGCCGTCACCGGGATTTCCACCCTCGCCATCGGCTCCATCCTCACCTTCCTCGCCATCGTCATCGGCGCCGCCGGCACCATGAAGTACCAGTACTGGCGGATGGAGCAGGAAGGGTGACCCCCAGGATCCAGGATTGAGGATTCAGGATCGAGGATTGAGGGGCGCGCCGAAAGGCGGAAAACCGTCCACCGACCACCATCCACCGTCCACGCTTTCCGAAGGCAGGCCGTTTCCTGTAAAATTCGCCGTTTTTCGACGGTCCGCGCCCGCGGACCGTGGGGGCGGTTAGCTCAGTTGGTAGAGCAGCGGACTTTTAATCCGTTGGTCGCCGGTTCGAATCCGGCACCGCCTACCACTTCTTAAAGCCGGATCCCTGCGGGACCGGTTTAAGTCTACGCGTTCGAACAGACAGGTTCCTGCAGTTCAACGCGCGGTTTATCCCGAAGTGC
>CAZOQY010000228.1:0-5429 GCA_964581835.1 uncultured Streptomycetaceae bacterium
CAGACCGGTGCCGCGCACGTCGTAACGGATCAGTTGCCGGTGCTCGGCGAGCCCCTCCAGCATGTGCCGCCACACGGGGCTGTTCCAGTCGAACTTGAGATGGGATAGATAATTGGCGACCTTGACGAGAGGAGGCCCGTTGCCGGTGACAGCGTAGGCGATGTGTACCCCGTCCGGGGCGGTGCAAAATCTGATTTCCTGTTCCAAGTGCGCACTCCCTCAAGATTGCCGCCTTGGGTGCAACGAGGTGGGGTGTCCGCGAACAACCCGCGGTGACGCAGCTTCTGTGCTTAAGCGCTTTTTTCTTCCCCGGCGGCAGCATACTACAACCCCCAAAGATTGATTCAATGGAGGTTTATCGGGCGTGCTCTGAACGCCAAAGCGGAAGGCAAAAGACAGGCTGCCTGTCGCCTTTGCGGTCAGCCGCGCAGCGGCACGACGGCGCAGGCTTCGCCGTCGATCTGAAGCCAGGCGTTGAAGTTGGTGTAGGGCGTGCCGCCCACGTGCGGCAGCGGTATCCACCACGTCCACGCGCTGTCGCGCGAGGCCGAAAAGCGCAGCGGCGCGCGCTCGATCCGGCAGCGCGGCGTGACGATGCTGATGGCGTGGACCTGCGGCACCCAGGTCAACAGCCATTCCGAGTGCGCGCGGAAGCAGGGCATGTATGCCGCCTGCGGCAGGTCCGGGCCGCAGTAACCCGCCGTGGGGTGGGACACCCAGACGACGCCGTGCTTTTCGTCCGTCTTGCCCCGCGCCAGCACCCTGCCGGCCTCGTCCTGGAACGCGAGCTGCGCGCCCTTGACCTGGCCGTACTTTTCCTTCGTCGCGACGTCGGCCAGCGTGAGGTGAAAGGTGGCGTGCGTAGCGGCGTGCCACCAGCCGTAGCCCAGCACGCCGGCGGCGAGGCCGATGAAGAATAGTGTGACGAGGATTTTCACGGAATGGAAAACGGCCGCGAACCCGCGGCCGTTTTCAGCTGCCCATCCCCCATCACTGGTGACCCATCACTCGGCCTTGACTCCCGCCTGTTTCACGACCTTCATCCAGGTTTCGATGTCGCGCTTGATGATCGCGCCGAACTGCTGGGGGGTGCCGCCGGCGGGAGAGACGCCGTCGGCCGCGAGCTTCTCTTCCATGTCCTTCGCCTTGAGCGCCTTGTTGAGATCGCCGTTGACGCGCTCGACGATGGCCTGCGGCAAGCCTTTCGGGCCGACCAGGCCGTGCCACAGGACCACGTCGTAGCCCTTCAGGCCGGACTCGTTGACGGTGGGCACGTCGGGCAGGGCCGCGATGCGCCGCGTCGTGGACACGCCGATCGCCTTCAGTTTGCCGTTCTTGACCTGCGGCACGGCCACTGCCGCGCTGCCCCACAGGAGCTGGGTGTGGCCGGCCATCGTGTCGGTCAGCGCCGGGCCGGTGCCCTTGTAGGGAATGTGCGTCATCTTGATGCCCGCCTGCATGGCGAAGAGCTCGGTGGCGAGGTGGACGATGCTGCCCTGGCCGCTGGTCGCGTAGTTCAGCTGTCCGGGTCTGGCCTTGGCGATCGCGATCAGCTCCTTCGCGTTCTTCGCGGGGAGGGACGGATGCGAGACGATCACCAGCGGGCCCTGGGAGAACTGGATCACGGGCGTGATGTCGTTCACCGGGTCGAACGCGAGCTTGTAGATGGCGGGGTTCACGGAATAGCTGCCCGCGATCACCGTGAAGGTGTAGCCGTCGGGCGCCGATTTCGCGCCGACTTCCGCGCCGAGCGAGCCGCCGGCGCCGGGCCGGTTCTCGACGATCACCGGCTGCTTGACCGCCTCGTTCAGCTTCTGCGCGGCGACGCGCGCGATGAAGTCGGTGCCGCCGCCCGGTGCGAACGGCGCGACGAAGCGGATCGGCTTGGCGGGCCAGAGTTGCTGCGCCCAGGCGCTGCTTGACGCTGCAAGCAGCGTTAATGAAAAGACGACTAAGCGGTTCATGATTGTCCTCGGTCGGTAATAAGATCAATATTGTTGAACGGGGTCGGCTGCGGGAACGGTTGCTGCAGGATCTCCAATTTTAAGCGGCGCTGGTCCGCGCGGCCAGCGCCGCTTTTACACGCTCCGGCGAGAACGGCAGGTCGCGGATGCGCGCGCCGGTTGCGTTGAACACCGCGTTGGCGATTGCGGCGCCGGTCGGGCCCTGGGAGCCTTCGCCGCTTCCCAGCGGGCGTTCCCCGGGGCGGTTGATGAGGTGCACTTCGATCGGCGGCACCTCGGGAAAGGTCAGGATCGGATAGTCCGCCCACGAGCGCATCGTGATGCGGCGCCGGTCGTGACCCACGCTTTCCTTCAATGTCCAGCTCGCGGACTGGATGATGCCGCCTTCGATCTGGTTCACCACGCCGTCGGGATTGATGATCAGCCCCGCGTCCACGGCCGAGACCGCTCGCGTGACCGCGATCTTGCCGGTGCGGCGGTCGACGGTGACGTCGGTGATGACCGCGCAATAGGCGGACAGGTTCTTGTACTGGGCGAACGCGATCCCGCGCCCGTGCGTGCCGTCGGTCTTCGCGCGCGGCTTCCAGCCCGCTTTCTGCGCGCAGGTTTCGATCACGGCGCGTGCCCGCGGGTCTTTCATGTGGCGCAGCCGGAACTCGACCGGATCTGCGCCCGCGGCGAGCGCCAGCTCGTCCATGAACGACTCGAGCGCGAACACGTTGGCGTAGGCGCCCAGCCCGCGCAGGGCGGATGTGCGGATCGGCATGTCGGTGACGTAATGGAGCAGCACCTTCTGGCTCGGGAAGTCGTAGAGCGGCACCGCGTTACGGTCCGCCGCGCCGGACGGTTGCGGCGAGTTCGCCGGGACGCCCATCGGCACCGGGTTGGCGATGTGCCAGCCCGCGAGGATGTTGCCCCCGGAGGTGGCGGCGGGCCGCGTCGAGTGCGGGTGGCTCCAGATCTCGTGTTGCCAGTCGGCGATGCCGCCCGACTCGTCGAGGCGCGCGCGCATTTTCATGATCATCGCGGAACCGTACGGCTCCCAGCCGAACTCGTCCTCGCGCATCCACTGCAGCTTGACCGGCCGCCCGCCCGTGGCGCGGGCGAGCAGCGCTGCGTCGAGCGCCACGTCGTCCGCGCCGTTGTGCCCGTAGCAGCCCGCGCCTTCGACGTGCGTGCAGGTGATGCTGGACGCCGGCACCCGCAGCACCTTGACGAGGTCGCCGCGCAGCGGGAATACGCCCTGGCTGTGGGTCCACACCGCGTACTTGCCGTCCTTGAACTGCGCGACCGCGCACGAAGGCGCCATGGCGGCATGGGCCTGGAAGGGGCGCCGGTAGGTCGCTTCGTGGGTGGCGATCCTGCCGCCGGCGGGGGCCGCCGGAATCTTCTGGTTGATGACGATGTCGCGCGCGGGCATGCCCTGGAGGTGATCGTAGAGGGCCGGCATCGGCGGCGGCAGGTCCGCCGTCTCCGTCCATTTCGCGGAGGCGCGCAGCGCCTGCGCCGCCTTGATCGCCTGCTCCTCGCGGCTTGCCGCGACGGCGAGGAAGCTGCCGTCGCGCATGACCGCGACCACGCCGGGCATCGCCTTGATGGCGGCTTCGTCGAACGAGACGAGCTGGGCGCGGTAGGAGGGCGGGCGCACCACGCGTCCGAACACCATGCCGGGCAGGCGCATGTCCTGCACGTAGCTCTGGCCGCCGTAGACCTTGGACGGGATATCGCGGCGCGGGATGCTGCGGCCCACCACCTTGTGCTGCGCGGGCGGTTTCGGTTTCGCCTGGGCGCTGGCCTCGCGCTTGAGATTGGTGTCGCGCGCGAGGTCCCAGTAGGTGACCGTTCTGGAAGCCGGGCCGGAGCCGGTGACCGTGCCGTTCGTGACGGACAGGGTGGCGACCGCGACGCCGAGCTTCGAAGCGGCGAGCTCGAGCAGGATCTGGCGCGCTTCCGCGCAGGCGAAACGCAGGGCGGTGCCGCTGTTTTCGACCGACAGGCTGCCGGCGGTCATGCCCTCGTTGGGCGTGCGCGCGGTGTCGGCGGACACTATCTCGATGTGCTCGTAGGCGACGTCGAGCTCGTCGGAGGCGATCTGCGCCAGTGCGGTGAGGATGCCCTGGCCCAGTTCGCACTTGCCGGTGAATACGGTGACGGTACCGTCGGCGTTGATGCGCACCCAGCCGTCGAGCATGCGGTTGTTGTTGAGGCCGCCGGGAAGGCTGGGGCGCGCGGCCTGCTGGGCGAGCACGCCGGGCGCGCTCCAGCTGAAGCCGACGATGACGGCGCCGGCGGACTTGAGGAAGTTGCGGCGGGAGGTATTGGCCATCTCACACCTCCCTTGATGCACGCTGGACTGCGCGGACGATGCGATTGTGGGTGCCGCAGCGGCAGAGGTTGGCCGAGAGCGCCTTGCGGATCTGCGCCTCGGTCGGCTTCGGGTTGCGGTCGAGCAGCGCCTTGGCGGCGAGGATCATGCCGTTCGCGCAGTAGCCGCACTGGGCCGCCTGCTCCTCGATGAAGGCTTTCTGCAGCGGGTGCGGCTTCTGCGGCGTGCCGAGCCCTTCGAGGGTCGTCACCGCCTTGCCGCCGACCGCCGAAACCGGCGTGACGCAGGAGCGCGTGGCGCGCCCGTCGATCAGTACCGTGCAGGCGCCGCACTGGGCGAGCCCGCAGCCAAAGCGCGGGCCGTTCAGCTCGAGGTCGTTGCGCAGGACGTAGAGCAGCGGGGTGTCGGGTTCGACACTGACGTTGCGCGCGGCGTCGTTGACACGCAGGGCGTGGTTCTGGGACATGGGGCCTCCTCCCGGTCTTGGGTTCGCCGCCAGCCCCCTCGGTGTTTTTGTGCGTGGCCCGGCGGTGTCGGGCCGACGTTCACCTATTAGACGGGTACCAGTTGCAAGTTACAAGTCGCGAGGGACGCTCAGTCGATTTTGATGCCAGCCGTTTTGACGAGGCGGGCGTACTTGGCGAGTTCGTCCTTGAGGTGCGCCGCGTACTGCGCGGGCGTGCCGCCGACCGCTTCCAGCCCCAGCCCGGACAGTTTCTCCTTCATGTCCGGGGTTTGCAGGGCTTTCACGATGTCCTGGTTGAGCCGGACGATGACGGCGGCGGGCGTCTTCGCCGGGGCCAGCACGCCGAACGCCGTGCTCGACTCGTAGCCCGGCACGCCGGCCTCCGCGATCGTCGGATACTCCGGCACCAGCGCCGAGCGCGTCTTCGTGCCGACCCCGAGCAGCTTCAGCTTGCCGCTGCGAACGTGCGGCAGAATCGTCGGCAGGTTCTCGAACATGACGTTCAACCGGCCGCCGACCAGATCGAGCACCGCCGGGCCCGCGCCCTTGTAAGGGATGTGCACCAGGTCCACGCCGGCGAGCGACTTGAACTGTTCTGCCGAAAAATGATTGACCGAGCCGTTGCCCGCCGAGCCGAAGTTGAGGCTGCCCGGCTTCGCCTTCGCGAGCGCGA
>CAZOQY010000229.1:0-5425 GCA_964581835.1 uncultured Streptomycetaceae bacterium
GTGCCGTCGCGGAAGCGGATGGACATGGGGTAACGCTGCGACGTCACCTTGGCGGCGAGGAACACCGGGCCCGGCGTCTTGTAGAGCGACGGCACCCACGCGTTCAGTTGCTTGAGGTTGTGGACGGTTCCGCAGCGGGCGAAGCCGGACGCTTTCGCGATGCCCGCCAGGTCGACGCCGTGGGCGGTGTGGGTGGGCTGCATGCCGGTCTCGCTGTAGAGCTCGTTGTCCATCACCACGATGGACAGGTTGCGCGGCCCCTTGGCGCCGATGGTCGCGAACGCGCCCATCGCCATCAGCATCTCGCCGTCGCCGGTGGCGACGATGACGCGGCGCTTCGGCTGCGCAAGCGCGAGCCCCAGCCCCACCATCGCGGCGGCGCCCATGCCGCCCCACAGGTAGAAGGTGTTGGGATGATCGAGCGTGCCGGCGTCGTAGCAGGTGGAGCCGAGACCGGTCACCAGCAGCGCGTCGCCGCGCTTCGCGAGGATGGCGCCCAGCGCCACCCGGCGGTCCAGAGTGGATTTCTGTTTTTTGGCCATGGCTATTTGCTCCAGTCCTTGAACCCGATCACGCGCTGGCCGATCAGCACGGCGACGGCGCGGCTGGTGCTGAACGCCATTTGCGCGGCGGCGAAGACGGTCTCGCCGACGCGCGTGGCGTCGTCCACGTGCTGCACGACGGATCCGGCGCGCTCGAGTATCGGGGCGGTGCTTTGTCCCATCGGCAGCTGCCAGGGGTTGAACTCGCCCCATTCGCCGCGCATGGTGACCAGCATCAGCAGCGGGAAGCGGCATTCCTGGATGATGCCGAGCATGTTGATGCAGTTGCCCACGCCCGAGGACTGCATCAGCAGCGCGCCGCGGTCGCCGCCGAGCCAGCTGCCGGCCAGCATGGCGACGCCTTCCTCCTCGGTGGTGAGCGATACGGCCTGGATGCTCTTGTCGGCATGGCAGCTCCTGATGAGCTGGGTGTGGCCGGCGTCCGGCACGTAGGCGACCTGGCGGATGCCGACCTTCTTGAACACCTCGTAGATGTCCTGCGGCCAGGTTGCGGGTTTTTTCTCTGCGCTCAACGGCTTCCTCCGGTTTTGGCAGGGGCAATGCTAGCGAGGGGTGGCTATAACTGCAACGAACGGTTGACGATACTGGTATGACTGCCCGGAATACTGCTGCTGGCCCGCATCACCAGCCCATGGGCTCGCTGCCGTCGAATACGCCGATGCCTTCGAGCGACTTGCGTAGCGCCAGCTTCTGCGCGGCGTCGAGATTGCGCATCGGCCCGCGCACCGGCCCGACCGGCCGTCCCATCATTTCCATCGCCGCCTTGATCGCCGACGGGTACTCGGGCTTGAACAGCTGCCACAGGTGCGAGGCCTTGTCCTGGAGCGGGGCGGCTTCGAAAAACTTGCCGGCGGCGCACAGGTCGTAGAGCTTCTGCATCAGCCGCGGCGCCACGCCGCCGGAGATCGACATCGAGCCGACGCCGCCCATCGAAACCGACGGGATGATGTACTCGACGCCCAGCAGCACGCCGAATTCCGGCCGCACCGCCTGGGTCGCGCGTCGCGCCTCGATGAAGTACTCGAAATTGTGGCTGGCTTCCTTCTCGCCGATGAAATGCGGCAGCTCGTGCATCAGGCGCACCAGAAACTTCGGCGACAGGCTCACACCCTGGAAGATCGGCGAGTTGTAGATCATGAAGGGCAGGGGTGTCGCTTTCGCCACGCGCAGGAAATGTTCGTAGAGCGCTTCTTCCGGCACTGGCCAGTAGTAGGGCGAGAGGCAGATGATCGCGTCCGCGCCGGCTTTCTCCGAGTGGCGCGCGAGGTCGATTGCCTGGTCGGTCCCGGCCATGCTGACGTTGGCGATTACCGGCACGCGGCCGGCGGTCACCCTGACCGAGATGTCGATCAGCTTCTTGTGCTCTTCCTTCGTCAGGCTCACGGATTCGGCGATGTGCAGGATCACGCACAGCGACGAGGGGTTCTGCCGGACGTGCCAGTCCACCAGCTTTTCGAAAGTGTCGTAATCGACGCTCATGTCGTTCCTGAACGGCGTCACCGGCACGTGCATGACGCCGCGTGGGACGGTGCGCAACGGCTGGCCTGAACTGGACTTGCTCATATTCTGGACGCGCTCCTTTTTGCGAGGCTTCGAGTCTAGCGTACCGCGCAGCCCTGATATCATCGGCGCGAGACGTTTGGCCCCATCGGAGACAGGAAATGAACGACAACGCAAGACTTCAGGCTGCCGCAGACAGGGTCGAGATCATCCAGGTGTCCACACTCGCGATGATCTGCCGCGACACGGCCGACTGGGCGCGCCTGCCGCAATGCTTTCACCCGGACGCGCGGCTCACCGTTTCGTGGTTCGACGGCACGGCGCGCGAGTTCGCCGAGCAGTCGAAGAACATGATGGCGGGGCACGAGCCCGGCGACACCCAGCGCCACATGATGAGCAACCCGCACGTGACCCTGAACGGCCGCCGCGCCATCAACGAGTTCTACCTCGTGCTGCACCAGGGCAGGACGCTCGACGGCTACGAGTTCGATTTTCAGACCTGGAGCGTGACGCTCGACCTGTGCGAAAAACGGGACGGCGAGTGGCGCATCTCCCGGCGCATGATGATCTACGAAAAAGGCCGGATGGATCCGCGCACGCCGGGATCGGTGCCGCAGTCCTATTACGACGGACTGGAGTTGTCGCAATTCCCGGCGCCGATCAAGTATCACTGCTACCGCAACTTCAGGAGCAGCGGCCACGTGCCGAAGAACCTCATCATGAAGGGCTCGCCGGAGGAGAAAGCAGCGCGCCAGTCGGCGCAGGAGTGGCTGGCTGCTGGAAAGTGAGGCGGGCTAGGGGTTGATGATGCCCGCGGTGGTCCCGTCGTCGAAAAACCGCCGGATGTTCTCGAGCGCGGCAGGGATGTCGATTTCCCAGCCGCGGTACGACCCGCCGCCCATGTGCGGGAGCAGCACCACGTTGGACAGCGTCAGCAGCGGGCTCGTGGCCGGCAGCGGCTCGGCGCGGTAGACGTCGAGCCCGGCCATCGCGATCTTCCCGTCCTTCAACGCGGCGAACAGCGCGTCTTCGTCCACGAGCCCGCCGCGGCCGACGTTGACGAGCGTCGCCGACGGTTTCATGCGCGCCAGTTCCTTCGCTCCGATCAAGCCCTCGGTCTCGGGCGTGTGCGGAACGACCAGCACGACGTAGTCGGAGGAGCACAGCAGGTCATCGAACGGCAGGTAACGGATGCCCAGGGCCGCTTCCGTGGTCGCCGGGTGACGCGTCCGCTGATAATAATTGACGGTCATGCCGAACGCGCGGCAGCGCTTCGCGATCTCCATGCCGATATCGCCCATGCCGGCGATGCCGGCGGTTGCCTGGTACAGCTCCGAGACGCCCGGGATGCGCGCCCAATTGCCGCGGTATTCGCGTTGCGACGTCACGATGGGTTCCAGCCCCATCTCTTTATAGGCGGCGCCGGTGACGGCCTGATAGCCGGGGATGATCTTGCGCGCGCAGGCGAGCATGATCGTCAGCGCGTGCTCGGCGACGGTGATGCTGCGCATCAGCGGCACCGTCGCGACGCGGACGTTGCGCCGCGTCGCCGCCGCGACGTCGATGTTCTTGCAGTTGAGTCCCTGCTTCTGGATCAGCCTGAGCGCCGGCGCGGCCTCGATGACGGGTGCGGGAACCTGGGCCTGGTAGCAAATGATGGCGTCGGCCTCGGGCGCCGCCGCGAGCAGGGCATCGGGCGTGTCGTTCCCGGCGAGTATCAACCGGAACGCGCCGGCCGCCGGTGAATTACGAATGCGCTGCCCGAACCGGCTGGTCGCCGCGTCGGCAAGCAGCAGGCGTACGGGACGACCGGTCACTCCGGCTCGACCCCGGCCGTCTTCAGCAGCCTGGCCCACTTGGGAATCTCGGTGCGGATCAGCATGGCGAACGCCGCCGGCGTGCCGGGCACCGGCTCGATCCCGATCTGATCCAGCCGTTTCAGCGTGCCGGCGTCGGCCAGCACTTTCTGCAGTTCGCCGTTGATGCGGTTCACGATCGCCGCCGGCGTTTTGCCGGACGCGAGGATGCCGTACCAGCCGGTCACGTCGTAGCCCTTGAGGCCCGACTCGTCGAAGGTGGGCACCTCCGGCATGGCCGGCGATCGCTTCGGTGTCGTCATCGCAATGGCGGTCAATCGGCCCGCGCGGACGTGGTTTGCCGCCGTGGACACCGAACTGTAGTGGGACCCAACGCGCCCCGACAGCATGTCCGGCATGACCGCGCCGCCGCCCTTGTAGGGCACGTGTACCCAGTTGATGCCGGTCATCGCGCGCAGCAATTCCCCGGCGAGGTGCCCCGGGCTGCCGATCCCGGTGGTCGCGTACGATATTTCGCCCGGCCGGGACTTCGCGTACGCGACGAACTCGCTCACGGTCTTCGCCGGGATCGAGGGATGGATGACGAGCAGGTAGGGGCCGTTGCCGACCAGGCCGACCGGCGCGAGGTCGCGCAGGCTGTCGTAGGGCAGCTTCTTCACCAGGCTCGGGTTCACCGCGAAGCCCGCCGCCACCACGATCAGGGTATGGCCGTCGGGGTTCGATTGGGCGACGATCTGGCAGCCGACGATGCTGTTCGCGCCGGGCCGGCTGTCGAGCACGACGGGCTTGCCGAGCCGGACCATGAGGTTGTCCGAGACGATGCGGCCGATCGTGTCGGCGGTGCCGCCCGGCGCGAACGGGATCACCAGCCGCACCGGGCGGCTCGGGTAGTCCGCCGCGCTTTGAGCGAAACTCAGGCCGGCGACGGCCAGAGCGGTGAGCGCGGCCGCGATGCTGCGCGAAAGATTCATGCCCGGAATCCCCCCCGTGATTATCGTGTGAAATGCCCGGTCAGTCGCCGGCCATGATCTCGGCGATTTCGACGCGGCGTCCTTCGCGCGCCGACTGGATGCCCGCGCGCAGCACGGCGAGCGAGCGGGTGGAGGCCTCGCCGTCCATCTCGGGCCTGCCCTTGCCGCGTACCGCGTCGGCGAACTCGTCCAGTTCCTCGCGGATCGCGTCGTTCTTTTCGCACGGCACCGGGGTCGAGCGCTCGGTGCCGCGCTTGAGGAAGCGCAGCCCCTGGTGCAGGTCGTAATAGGCGCTCGCTTCCTTGCCGTAGACGTTCATGCAGTAGTACTCGGAGGCCGAGGCGTAGCTCGCGTTGAGCGTGGAGAGCGCGCCGTTCTCGTGCTCCATGACGAGGCTCGCGACGTCCGGGTTGTCGCCGGGCAGCACGAGCTGGGCGAGGCGGCCGCTGACGGCCGTGATCGGCCCCATCAGGTACTCGAGCACGTCGGTGTAGTGGATGCCGATCTGCAGCATGACGCCGCCGGGCATGCCTTCCGCGGTGTAGCGCCAGGAGGAGAGGTCGATCTTGCCGAG
>CAZOQY010000230.1:0-5389 GCA_964581835.1 uncultured Streptomycetaceae bacterium
GCTGCCCTTCATCTTGACGATGTCGCGGACGATCATTTCCCTCTCCTCCCAACTCTTCGGGGCATCATAGCCCAACGGCCCTCTAGCGAAAAGCGTGGTTGGTGGTTGGTGGTTGGTGTCGAATACCATCAACTATCCGCCATCCACGATCCACCATCCACGATCCACGATCCACGCTTTTCAAACTCAGATGACGCCGCGCTTCTTCAGATCCTGCAGTTGTTCGGACGAGTAGCCGAGGCCGGACAACACCTCGTCCGTATGGGCGCCGAGCGCCGGGCCGACCCACTTCGTCTCGCCGGGCGTCTCGGACATTTTCGGCACGATGCCCGGCAGCCGCAGCGATTTCCCGTCAGCCAGGCTGAACTGCCGGATCATCTCGCGCGCCGCGTAGTGCGGATCGCGCGCGATGTCGGCGATGTCGTAGATCTTGCCGCTCGGCACCTCGGCCTTCTCCAGCACCGCCAGCACCGTTTCGAGGTCGTTCGCGGCGACCCAGTCGCCGATCACCTTCTCGATTTCGTCGGTGCGCGCCACGCGCCCGTCGTTGTGCGCGAGCGCCGGATCGTTCGCGAGGTCGGGCCTGCCGATCGCGTTCATCATGCGCTTGAAGATGGAATCGGCGTTGGCGCCGATCACCACGTACTTGCTGTCGCGCGTGAGGTAGGTGTTGGAGGGCACGATCCCGGGCAGCGACGCGCCGCTGCGCTCGCGCACGAATCCGAACATGTCGTACTCGGGCAGCACGCTCTCCATCATGTTGAACACCGCCTCGTAGAGCGCGACGTCGATGACCTGGCCGCGGCCGCCGTTGACGTTGCGGTGATGCAGCGCCATCAACGCGCCGATCACGCCGTGCAGCGCGGCGATGGAGTCGCCGATCGACACGCCGACTCGCACCGGCGCGCGGTCGGGATGCCCGGTCACGTAGCGCAGACCGCCCATCGACTCGCCGATGGCGCCGAAGCCCGGGCGATCGCGGTACGGGCCGGTCTGGCCGAAGCCGGACAGGCGCACCATGACGAGCCGCGGATTGATCTTCGACAGCTCGTCCCAGCCGAGGCCCCACTTCTCCATCGCGCCGGGGCGGAAATTCTCGACCACGACGTCCGCGTCCCGCGCGAGCTTGCGCACGATTTCCTGCGCCTCGGGCTGCTTGAGATCCAGCGTCACCGATTTCTTGTTGCGCGCCTGGGCGTACCACCACAGCGAAGTGCCCTCGTGCAGCTTGCGCCACTTGCGCAGGGGATCGCCGTCCTTCGGCGATTCGATCTTGATCACTTCCGCGCCGAACTCGGCGAGCAGCCGCGCGCAGAACGGCCCGGCGATCAGCGTGCCGAGCTCGATGACCTTGACGCCCTGCAGCGGGAGGGTTTTGCTCATATCGAAGGGAATTCGTGTACCGATAGGGAATTGTACCGATGTTTCGCCCCGCGTCGCCCGGGAACGACGATTCCGCGCAATTTCGGCCCGGTGTTTTCCGGTAACGACCTGTTTCTGCTCGCCATGACCGTCCTGGCACGTCCCGTGCTGGTAGTCCCGCGTCATCTCACCAAAGGAGCATGCGATGAACTGGGATCGTGTCGAAGCCAACTGGAGACCGTTGCGCGGCAAATTCAAGGAGCAATGGAGCCTGCTCACCGACAGCCAGATCGAGGCCATTGCCGGCAAGCGCGAGCGCCTGGTCGGCGCGCTGCAGGAGAGCTACGGCTTCTCGAGGGACGAGGCCGAGCGGTGCCTGAAGGCGTGGGAAGGAAGCGAGCAGCGCGCCTGCGCCTTCGAGCAGGTGCTGCGCCGCACCGCGCTGGTCTAGAGGGTACGGTCGCCCGCGGCCTGCCTGTCGGGCAGCGGCGACAGGAAAAACCAGCCACGGTTCAGCCGGATGCCACGCAGCGGAAATATTGCCGTCTCCGGCCAACGACAGAAATTCTGCCGCAGGCGCGGCGGGATTTCTGATAATTAATTGAAAAATAAGCATAAACATCAGCTGGCACGCACCGTGCAACAGACCGGGCAGGAGCACAACAGCCAGAAAGGAGTGCAAATGAAAAAACTGACTGTGGCAGCAACAGTATTGGCGATGACCCTGGGTCTGAGCGCCTGCGCCTCCAACCCGTCGAACGCCCAGATCGGCGCCGCGACCGGCGCGGTGGTGGGCGGCGTGGTGGGCTCGGCACTCACCGGCGGCAGCACCGCCGGCACGGTGGTCGGCGCGGGCGCGGGCGCGGCAGCCGGCCATGAAATCGGCAAGCGCATCAAGTAACCGGCGCCATTCTCCTCAGAAGTAGCAGTAGCATCCCTCCCCTGTTTTCCCCGGCTTTCGCCGGGGTTTTTTTGTACGCTCCGCTCCGTGATGCGTAATGCGATATGGGTCATGCGTGCCAACGCCGCGCTTACGCGCATTACCCATTACCCATTACGCGCCGTCAACGCGGATCGATCGGCGTCTTCGGATTGACGTCGAGCAACTCCTCTACGTACGCCGCCACGGAAAACAGCCGCGCCTCGCTGCGCGGCGGGCCAACGAGCTGCAGGCCGACCGGCAGGCCGGAGGCGGTGAAGCCGCCCGGCAGCGAGATCACCGGGCAGGCGGTGACGGTAATGGCGCAGGTCAGGACCAGGTAGCCCATGTAGCCTTCCAGCGCCACGCCGTCCACGTGCGTGGGATAGCGCAGCTTCACGTCGAACGGCGGGCAGGTGATCACCGGGCACAGCAGCGCGTCGTAGCGCTCGAACCACTTCGCGACGCGGCGGATGATCTCGCCCTGCGCGATCTCGGCCGCCACGATCTCCTCCGGCTTCAGCGCCAGGCCGAACTCGGTGTTGCCGATGATCTCCGGCTTGTAGAGGTGGCGGTATTTCTTCATCAGCTCGCCGTGGCGCGCGATGAACACCGCGCCGCGCAGCGTGTGGAATGTTTTCTCCGCGTCCGACAGGTCCGGGTGCGCCTCCTCCACCTTCACGCCGGCGCGCTGGAGCTTTTCCGCGGCGGCCTTGCTCGCGGCGCGCACCTCCCGGTCCACCGCGCGCGCGATGCCGAGATCCGTGCTGAAGCCGATGCGCTTCGGTTTCAGCGGCCGTGCCGCCGCCTTCGAAAAACTCGGGTGCGGGCCCACCTGCGACAGCGGGTCGAGCGGGTGCCAGCCGGCCTCGCAGTCGAAGAACAGCGCGGTGTCCGCGACGTCGCGCGCCATCGGTCCTTCGACCGACAGCGGGTTGAACGGCTGCCTGGAGGTGCGCGGCACCATGCCCGGGCTCGGGCGCAGCCCCGTGATCGAGTTGAAGCTCGACGGCGTACGGATGCTGCCGCCGAAATCGCCGCCGGTGGCGAGCCACACCTGCCCCGACGCCAGCGCGGCCGCCGAGCCGCCCGAGGAACCGCTGGCGGATTTCGTGACATCCCAGGGATTCAGGGTCGCGCCGAAGACGTCGTTGAAGGTGTTGCCGCCGGCGGCGAACTCGGGCAGGTTGGTCTTGCCGATGACGATCGCGCCGCTCGCCTCCAGGCGCTGCACGATCACGTCCGAGGACGGGGCAATGCGGTCCTGGTAGATGCGCGAGCCCGAGGTCGTGCGCACGCCCTCGACGTCGGTGCCGTCCTTGACCCCGATCGGCAGGCCGTAAAGATAGTGCGGCGGCAGCTTGCCGGCCGGCTTCTTCCGCATCAGGCGCTTCGCGTGCGCCCGCGCGCGGTCGTAGCACAGCGTGACGAACGCATTGATCTTCGGATTGGTCGCGCTGATGCGCGCCTCCGCCGCGTCGATCAGTTCCAGCGGCGACACCTTGCGGCGCTTCAACAGGCTCACGACCTGCCGCGCCGGCATTTTCCACAGTTCGCTCATACCACCTCCGATGCGGCATGGTAGGCCAAAAGCACGCAACCGTGATAGATTTGCCGCCTGTTTCGATTCAGCCGGGCTCCCCATGAAAACCTCCGACATCGCCGCCCGTACCGGCGGACAAATACTGGTGGATGCCCTGAAGGTCCATGGAGTGGACCTGGCGTTCGGCGTCCCCGGCGAAAGCTATCTAGAAGTACTCGACGCGTTGCACGACGCGCGCGAGAAGATGCAGTTCGTCATCTGCCGCCAGGAAGGCGGCGCCGCCTACATGGCGGAAGCCTACGGCAAACTCACCGGCCGTCCCGGCATCTGCATGGTCACGCGCGGACCCGGCGCGACCAACGCCGCGATCGGCGTGCACGTGGCGCAGCAGGACTCGACCCCCTTCATCCTGTTCGTCGGCCAGGTCGGCAACGACTTCGTCGAGCGCGACGCCTTCCAGGAAGTCGACTACCGCCGCCTGTTCGGCCAGATGGCGAAATGGGTCGCGCAGATCGACCGCGCCGACCGCATCCCCGAGTACGTGAACCGCGCGTTCCACACCGCCGTGTCCGGGCGCCCCGGACCGGTGGTGCTGGCTCTGCCCGAGGACATGCTGACCGAGACCGCGGCGGTCGCCGACACCGCGCCCTACCAGCGCGTCGCCGCGCACCCCGGCGAAGCCGACCTGCGCAAACTGCGCGAGCTGCTCGCGCAGGCGAAGCGCCCGTTCGTGATCCTCGGCGGCAGCGGCTGGGACAGGCAGGGCTGCGAGGATTTCCGCGCGTTCGCGGAAGCGAACAACCTGCCGGTCGGCACCGGTTTCCGCCGCCAGGACCTCCTCGACAACCGCTCGCCCAGCTTCGCCGGCGACGTCGGCATCGGCATCAACCCCGCGCTGGCCGAGCGCGTGAAGTCGAGCGACCTCATCCTCGCCATCGGCACGCGGCTGGACGAAATGACCACCGGCGGCTACACGCTGATCGGCGTGCCGCGACCGCAGCAGAAGTTCGTGCACGTCCAGCCCGGCGCCGAGTCGCTGGGTCGCGTCTACGAAGCCGACCTGCTGATCCATTCCGGCATGCCCGAATTCGCGGCCGCGCTGCGCAAGCTGCCGCCCGTCGCCTCGACGGCATGGGCCGACTGGACGAAAGCCGCGCGCAAGGATTACGAAGCGTGGCTCGAGCCGGGCCCGGTGCCGGGCGATCTCGACATGGCGAAGGTGATGGTGCACCTGCGCAAGCGGCTGCCGCCGGAGACCATCATCACCAACGGCGCCTGCAATTTCGCGGGCTGGGTGCACCGCTACTACGTCTACCCCGGTTTCCGCACCGAGCTCGCGCCGATCGCGGGCTCCATGGGCTACGGCGCGCCGGCCGGCATCGCCGCGAAGCTGGTGCACCCCGACCGGCCGGTGGTCTCGTTCTGCGGCGACGGCGATTTCATGATGAACGGCCAGGAACTCGCCACCGCGGCGCAATTCGGCGCGAAAGTCGTGTTCATCGTCGTCAACAACGGCATGTACGGCACCATCCGCATGCACCAGGAGCGCGAGCATCCCGGGCGCG
>CAZOQY010000231.1:0-5382 GCA_964581835.1 uncultured Streptomycetaceae bacterium
GGCGACACGCGCAGGCTGAACTTACCCTCGATCTTCGAGGTGGACAACCCCTTCATGCCTTTTTCCAGGATGTAGCCGCGTATCTCGCCGCTGTCGTCCTTGGCCCAGATTACGAAGACATCGGCGTGGGGCGCGTTGCTGATCCACATCTTGGCGCCTTGCAACACGAAGCCGCCGTCGACCTTCTTCGCGCGGGTGACCATGCCGCCCGGGTCGGAGCCGACGTCGGGCTCGGTCAGGCCGAAACAGCCGATCCATTCGCCGCTGGCGAGCTTCGGCAGGTACTTCTTGCGCTGCGCCTCGGTGCCGAACGCGTGGATCGGATACATGACGAGGCTTGATTGCACCGACAGCGTCGAGCGGTAGCCGCTGTCCACGCGCTCCACTTCGCGCGCGACGAGGCCGTAGCAAACGTGGTTCACGCCGGCGCAGCCGTAGCCGGTCAGGGTCGAGCCGAGAAAACCGAGGCTCCCCATCTCGTTCATGACCGCGCGGTCGAATTTTTCGTGCCGGTGAGCGTCCAGCACCCGCGGCATGAGTTTTTCCTGGCACCAGGCGCGCGCGGCGTCGCGCACCATGCGCTCGTCGTCCGTCAGCTGATCGTCGAGCAGAAGCGGGTCCTCCCACTGGAAGGCGGGTTTGGTCGCGGGAATCGGTGCCGTCATCGGGGGTCTCCTGCCAGAATTTGCCTATTTTACCGTGTCGACCGCGCCCCGGCTTTCGCATGCGCGCGGTCTAAGATTTCCTGGGGGCCTGTTCGATCGTTCCCATGTGGAAGCGGTATTCGCCTTTCTTGCGATCCTCGTAGTAACGGGTGAGGGTGTTGCGCACGCTGGCGAAGGCGATTCTCTCCCAGGGGATTTCCGCTTCTTTCATCAGTTTTACTTCCATCGTCTCCGCGCCAGGCCTGAAATCGAGATCGAGCAGGCGGGCGCGGAACAGGATGTAGACCTGGTTGATATGGGGGATGTTGTAGAGCGCGTAGACCGAATCAATCTCGACGCGGGCGTTCGCTTCCTCCAGCGTTTCGCGCATCGCGCCCTGGAAAGTGGTTTCCCCATTTTCCATGTAGCCCGCCGGGACGGTCCACAGGCCGTGGCGCGGCTCGATGGCGCGGCGACACAGCAGGATGCGGTCTTCCCACTCGGGTATGCAGCCCACCACCATGCGCGGATTCTGGTAGTGGATGGTGTTGCAGGCGTCGCAGACGTGGCGCGGCAGCGTGTCGCCGGGCGGGATTTTTAGCGCGATCGGCGCGCCGCAGTTGCTGCAGAATTTCATGAGCAGGTGAATTCCTCCGAGTGTGGGCCATACGGTAACATTTCGCATGCGTTTGCTCCATTTCATCGCGTGGGTATGCACAGCCGCGGCCACGACCGCCGGCGCCGCGTCGCTCGCGCCCGGCGACCACGAGTTCACACTGGCTCACGACGGGTTGCGGCGCAGCTATCTCGTGCGGATTCCGCCCGCCGCCGGCGCGGCCAAACCGCTGCCGGTCGTCATCAATTTTCACGGTGGCGGGGGCAATGCCGCGGTCCAGAAGACTTACTCGCGCATGGACGCGGCCGCGGACCGCGATGGTTACATCGCGGTCTATCCGAACGGGACCGGCGGCATTGCCGGGCGCCTGCTTACCTGGAACGCGGGCACCTGTTGCGGCCCCGCAGCGGCGAATGGTGTCGACGACGTCGGGTTTTCGCTCGCTGTGCTGGATGACCTCGCGCGACGTTTGCCGCTCGACCGCGCGCGCGTCTACGCCACTGGCCTCTCCAACGGTTCGATGATGGCTTATCGCCTCGCGGTCGAAGCACCCGGCAAAATTGCCGCGGTGGCGGGCGTCGCCGGCGCGATGACGCTGCCTGGATTCGGGCCGGGCACGGCGGTGCCGGTCATGCATATCCATAGTGTTGATGACCCCCGCGCCCTGTACGACGGAGGTCTCGGCCCGGCGTTTCCATTCACCAACACGCGCGTGTTCCACCAATCGGTGGATGCCATGCTGGCCCTGTGGATCGCGCGCAATGCCTGCTCCGATCGCGCGCAGGTCGCGAGCCCGACCCGCGGCAAGGCCGGCGCGCCGGATGCCATGCATACGGCGACGCGCCATCTCTACGCGCCGTGTCGCAACGGCACGGAGGTGGTGTTGTGGAAACTGACGGGCGCGGGGCACGTCTGGCCCGGCGGGGTGCAGGATTATCTTCCGCTGCTGCTGGGAACGGGCACCACGGTCATCGATGCCAACACCGAGATGTGGCGCTTCTTTTCGAGATTTCGCAGTGGGCCGCATTGAGCGGCCGGATCAGGGCGTCTTTGTCCCGGATTCGGCGGCGACGCGCTTGAACGGGCCGCGCTCGACGAGCTCGTCGACGTAGCGTTCCATGCCCCGGGTCTCTTTGGCGAGAAACTGTTCGACTGCGGCGGCGAATTCGGGGCGCGCCAGCCAGTGCGCCGAGGAGGTCTCGACCGGCATCAGGCCGCGCGCGAGCTTGTGCTCGCCTCGCGAGCCGCCTTCGAAGGCGGCGATGCCGCGCGCGATGCAGAACTCGATGCCCTGGTAATAGCAGGTCTCGAAATGCAGCGCGGAGTGATGCTCCAGTGCGCCCCAGTAGCGGCCGCACAACCTGTCCCGGTCGCGGATGTCGAGGGAAGCCGCGATCGGCCTGCCTTCGCGCTCGGCGACGATCAGCACCATGTTATGCGGCAGGTCGCGGCCAATGCGGCAGAAGAACTCGAGGTTGAGGTACGGGCTGGAATGGTGTTCGCGGTAGGTCTGGCGATAACAGCGATTGAGAAAGGCCCAGTCGCGTTCCCGTATCTCGTCGCCTTCCAGCCATTTGAAGCGGATGCCTGCATCGGCGACCTTGCGGCGCTCCTGCCGGACTTTCTTGCGCTTGTCGTGACTGAAGCCGGCGAGGAAGTCGTCGAAGCCGGCGTAACCGCGGTTCGCCCAGTGGAACTGGACGGTGGTCCGCCGCATCATGCCGTGCGCAACCATCTTCTGCGCTTCGTTTTCGGTGGGGAAGAGGCAGTGAAGCGATGACACCCGCAATTCGCGGGCAAGATCGAGCGCGGCCGCGACCAGCTCGTCGCGCGCTTCGCCAGTCGTGGCGAGCAGGCGCGTGCCGGTGACCGGCGTGAACGGCACCGCCGAAACCAGCTTGGGATAGTAAGCAAGGCCGTGGCGGTGGTAGGCGTCGGCCCATGCCCAGTCGAAAACGTATTCGCCGTAGGAGTGCTCCTTGAGATAGAGCGGCATCGCCGCGGTCAGCGCGCCATCCTGCTTCACGAGCAGGTACTGCGGCGTCCAGCCGGTTGCACTGCTTGCACAGCCGGTTTCGTGCAGGGCGGAAAGGAATTCGTGGCTCAGAAACGGCTCGCCGGGCGCCAGCCTGTTCCACTCGCCGGCATCAACCTCGGAAATCGAGTCGGCGACTTCGATCGTCATGGGATATTCAGGCTCGGCCGGCGGGCGTGGTGCGGGGTCGGATGATATATTAGCAACATGAAAATTGCGATTGCGCAGATCAACGCCACCGTCGGCGACTTGAGCGGCAACGTCGCGCGCATTGCCGATTTTGCCGGGCGCGCGCGCGGGCAGGGCGCGGACCTCATGGTGACGCCGGAACTGGCGTTGTGCGGCTACCCGCCGGAGGATCTGCTGCTGCGCGAGGACTTTCTTGCGGCCTGCGATCAGGCGCTCGCCGATCTTGCCGCGCGCTCGGCCGGCGTGACGCTGGTAGTGGGGCATCCACGGGTGGTCGATGGCCGGCGCTACAACTCCGCTTCGGTGATGCGGGACGGCAAAGTGACCGGCGTCTACGACAAGCAGCGTTTGCCGAATTACACCGTGTTCGACGAGGAGCGCTATTTCGAACCCGGCGGCAAGCCGTGCGTGTTCGGCATGAACGGCGTCAGCTTCGGGGTGAATATCTGCGAGGATACCTGGGGCGCGCAGGGCCCGGTCACCGCGCGGGCCCGTGGCGGTTCCGGGGACGAGCGCGCCGGGGACGACCGCCTCGGCATCAATATCTGCGCGGACTCGTGGAACGCCACCGCGCCGCGTGCCGCGCGCGAGGCGGGCGCCAACGTCCTGCTGGTACTGAACGCTTCTCCGTACCATATGGAAAAGCAGCGCGTGCGCTACGACGTCATGCGCGAGCGCGTGGCGGAGAACGGTCTCGCCCTGGTTTACGCCAACCTGGTCGGCGGCCAGGACGAACTGGTGTTCGACGGCGGCTCGTTCGTGCTGAACCGCGAGGGCGTGCTGACGCACCAGTTGCCGCTGTTCAAGGAGGCGCTGGGGATGGTGAACCTCACCGACGGCGATCCGCAGCCTGGCGAGATGATCAAGCCGGGGTCGCAGGATTCGGAAGTCTACGAGGCGCTCATCACTGGCGTGCGCGATTACATCGACAAGAACGGCTTCCCGGGCGCGATCATCGGCATTTCGGGCGGCATCGACTCGGCGCTGACTCTCGCGATCGCGGTCGATGCGCTGGGCGCGAAGCGTGTGCGCGCGGTGATGATGCCCTCGCAGTACACGGCTGGCATGAGCGTGGAGGATGCGCTGGCTGAAGCGAAGGCGCTGGGCGTGCGCTACACCGAGATTCCCATCAAGCCGATGTTCGATGCGTTTCTCAAGTCGCTCTCGGGGGAGTTCAAGGGGCTTGCCGCCGACGCCACGGAAGAAAACCTGCAGTCCCGCATCCGCGGCACGCTGCTGATGGCGCTCTCGAACAAGACCGGTTCCCTGGTGCTGACTACCGGGAACAAGAGCGAGATGGGCACCGGTTACGCCACGCTTTACGGCGACATGGCGGGCGGGTTCGCCGTGCTGAAGGACATCAACAAGCAGCTGGTCTACCGGCTGGCTAAGTACCGCAACAGCCTCGGGCAGGTGATCCCGCAGCGGGTCATCGACCGCGCGCCCTCGGCCGAGCTGCGGCCGGACCAGACCGACCAGGACAGCCTGCCGCCCTACCCGGTACTGGATGCGATCATGGAGGCCTACGTCGAGGGCGACCTGAGCCCGCGGGAGATCGTTGCTCACGGTTATGCCGTGACGGACGTGGAGCGGGTGGTGCGGCTGGTGCGCGGGAGCGAATACAAGCGGCGTCAGGCGCCGGTCGGTATCCGCATCACGCCGCGTGGTTTCGGCAAGGACTGGCGCTTCCCGATCACCAACAAGTTCCGGCACCAGTTCGATTGACGGCCTGTGATATCCTTTAGGCAAGCTCGCAACGGATAGCGGAGGGGGCATGAAAAAAATCGAGGCAATCTTCAAACCATTCAAGCTCGACGAGGTGCGCGAAGCCCTGTCCGAGATCGGCGTGAGCGGCCTGACCGTCACCGAGGTCAAGGGTTTTGGCCGGCAGAAAGGCC
>CAZOQY010000232.1:0-5341 GCA_964581835.1 uncultured Streptomycetaceae bacterium
GCAGGACTTGCGTGAGCAGGCGAGCACGGACCCGCTCACCGGCCTGTTCAACCGGCGGCACCTGTGGGAGTCGCTCCAGCGCGAGTGGCTCCGTGCCAGGCGCCGAAACAACACGCTGGCCGTGATCATGATCGATCTGGATTTTTTCAAGCGGATCAATGATATTCATGGGCACTCGGCAGGCGACCACGTCCTGGTGGAAGTCGCGGAGCTGCTCAAGGCCGGGATTCGCGGCAGCGACATCGCCTGTCGTTTCGGCGGCGAAGAGTTCGCGCTCATGCTGCCCGAAGCCGATCTCGCTGCAGTGCACCGCCGAACCGATGGCATCCGGGAAGCCATTCACCGCCTTGAGCTGTGGCATCGGAACAGGCTGGTGGGCAGGATTACCGCCTCTTTCGGCATCGCGCTGTTCCCGGACCACGCGGGCGATCCCGAATCGCTTCTGCGCGCGGCCGATGAAGCGTTGTACGCCGCCAAGCACGGCGGTCGCGACAGGATCGTCGTCAGCAGCCCGCGCAGAGCGCATGGGCAGCCGCCAAAGGATGCCGTGCCAGCATAGCAGCGACCGGATGGTGGCGCGTCATTGCAGGTTCCTTTTTCAGGGCACGGCCTTTATGATGGGCACCCTGTCCTGTCCCAAAAAACCAAGGAGAGATGCATGGCAGGTGAAGCGACCCAGACCCTGGCGGCGTTCGCGTCCGGGCTCACCTACGACCAGATACCGGAATCGGCCCGGGAGCACACCAAGAACCTGCTGCTCGACACGATAGCGTGCGCGCTCGCCGGCGACCGCGGCGAGGAAACCCACCAGGTCGCCGCGTTCGCGGGGGCGCTGGCCCAGTCGAAGGAATCGAGCGTCATCGGCGGCGACCGCCTGTCGCTCGCCGGCGCCACCATGCTGAACGGCTACCTCGTCACCGCCGTCACCATGTGCGACGTGCATCGTCCCACGCTCACCCACATGACGCCGGAAGTGATGCCCCCCGCCCTCGCCATCGCGGAGCGCGACGGCGCGAGCGGCCGCGACCTGCTGGTCGCGCTGGCCGCGGGCTGCGAAGTCGCCACCCGCGTCGGCCTCGGCTGGGATTTCCCGGAAGCCCGCAAGCGCGGCTGGCACGGCCCCGGCATCATCGGGCCGTTCGGCTCGGCTGCGGCAACCGGCCGCCTGCTCGGCCTCGACGCCGACACCATGGCGCGCGCCTACGGCCTCGCCGGCAGCCAGTCGGCCGGCACGTTCGCCGCCTGGGGCACGCCGACGGTCAAGTTCCACCAGATCCGCGGCGCGCTGTCCGGCCTGATGGCGGCGCTCCTCGCCCAGCAGAAGTTCGTCGCGACGCGCGAGTTCCTCACCGCGAAGGACGGCGGCCTCTACAACACCTATTCCAGCGGCGGCAAGCCCGAGGCCGCGGTGGCGGACCTGGGCAGGCGCTGGGAACTGGAGCAAATCGCGCTGCGCCTGTGGCCGTGCGCCTCCGGCATCCAGGGCTTCGTCACCGCCATGTTCGAGCTGGTGGAAAAGCACAAGATCGCTTTCGACCAGGTGAAGAAGCTGCGCGTGCTCACCAACAAGACGCTGGTGGACATGCACGGCATGTTTCCGCGCTACAACGGCAAGTTCGAGGCCTTGCTGTCGACCCACTACTGCGCCGGCGTGATCCTGCACGACCGCGCGCTGACGCTCGCCCAGTTCGAGCCCGCGCGCTACAACGACCCGAAGCTGGTCCGTTTCGCGGCCGAGCAGGTGGAAACCAGGGTCGACCCCTCGTTGACCGGCGTGCAGGCCATCGTCGAGGCCGATCTTGCGGACGGCCGGACGGTTTCCGTGCGCTGCGAGCACTCCAAGGGCTCGCCCGAGAACCCCCTCACCCGGGCGGAGATCGAGGACAAGTTCCGCCACTACGGCAAGGGCGTGCTGCCGGCGGCGCGCATCGAGGAAGCGATCACCGCGATCACGAAGCTGGAGTCCCTCAAGTCCGTGCGTTCGCTGATGGACCTGCTGCGGGCGGACGAGGCGCGCAACCGCAAGACCGCCTGAAATGGCTGCCGGGCCCGACATCCTGATCGATATCGAAGGGCTGAAGTTCGCCTACGGCGCGAACCAGGTTCTGAAGGGCCTCGACCTCAGGGTGCCACGGGGCAAGGTCGTCGCCATCCTCGGCACCAGCGGCAGCGGCAAGAGCACCCTTTTGCGCCTGATCGGCGGGCAAGCGAAGCCCGCCGGAGGGCAGGTGAAGTTCGAGGGCCGGGTCGTGCACGAGATGGACGACGGGGCGCTCTACGCGATGCGCAGCAAGATGGGCATGATGTTCCAGAGAAGCGGCCTGTTTACCGACCTCTCGACCTTCGACAACATCGCCTTCCCGATGCGCGAGCGCAGCGGCCTGCCCGAGCCGGTGGTGCGCGATCTCGTCATGATGAAGCTCCACGCCGTGGGCCTGCGCGGGGCGCACGGCTTGATGCCCAACGAGCTCTCGGGCGGCATGCAGCGGCGGGTGGCGCTGGCGCGCGCCATCGCGCTCGACCCCATGCTGATCATGTACGACGAGCCGTTCGCGGGCCTCGACCCGATCTCGTTGAACCAGGTCTCGAACCTGATCCGGCGGCTGAACGACGCGCTCGGGGTCACCTCCATCGTCGTCACCTACGACGTGGTGGAGTCGCTCAAGGTCGCGGATTACGCCTACTTCATCTCGGACGGCGTCGTCGCCGCGCACGGCACCATCGAGGAGATCAGGGCTTCGCAGGACCCCTTCGTGCGGCAGTTCGTGGACTGCCTGCCCGACGGGCCGGTGGCCTTCCACTATCCCGGCCCGGATTTCGCCAGGGATCTGCGGCTCACGGGTGCCTGAAAAACATCTCGTACAGCGTCAGGCCTATTTCCGCCACAATCAGTATCACGATGTAGAGTTCCAGCCGCAGCGAATGACGCCCCTGCTGCAGCTGCAGCAGCGTCTGCGCGGTCTGGGATATCAGGTTGAGCTTGCGCCCGAGCAGGGCGTGGCGTTCCTTGATCTCGAACTCGTCCTCCAGGCGGGCGAACAGGCCTTCCAGGTCGGGCCGGTCCCACAGCAGCTCCGGCTTGTCGTCCACCTCGGCAACGCCCCCGACCAGATGCTGCGTGAGCAGCATGGCGCCCACGTGCTTCGACAGGTCGCGGGCGCTCGCGCGGATGCGGCCCGTGGTCTGGAGCTCGGTGGCGAGCGGCTCGATGCGCTCGAAGCCCGCTGCCGCCCGCGTCTCGTACCAGGCCAGCATCACGCTCTTGGACAGCACGTCGGCGATGACCTGCAGCCGCTCGATCTCGTCGCCCGCCAGGAACACGCGGTCGCCCTGCATGCCTTCCCGCGCCTTGAAATCGATGTGTACCAGCACTTCCTCGGTTTCCGGGTCGGGGTGGGCCCCGGTGAGCGAGGGCCCGATGCGGGCGAAAAAATCCTTCTCCTCGCTCCCGGTCGCATCGAAGAACACGACCACGCCGTAGCGGAACAGTACCGCGAGGCCGCCGCCCGGCACCGACACCGCGAGCGGGTTGGAGGCAAGGCGATCCCCGGCCGGCCACGCTCGCAGGTCGATGCGGTCGGCGACAAAAATCGCGCGTGCCTTGAAATCGGAGCGGATGGACATGGGCAGGGTTGCCGTGCCGGCCGCCCGATTCTATCAGCGCGAGCCGACAGGCATTACAGCCCGAGCTCGCCCTGGGTCGCGCCGTCGTAGACCAGCCGGCCGTCCCGCAGCCGCGCGGCGGAGTTCAGGCGATGGCCTTCCGGCGCGCCGCTCTCGACCAGATGACCGACCTGCCCTCCCCTGGCGACGAGGTAGTCCGAGATGAAGGAGCGATGACACTCCGACGGCAGCCGCTCGGCGCACATGACGGCGACGCGCGATGCGTTGGCCAGCGAGACGAGCCGCGCCGCCCCTTCCCGGAATTGCGGCGTGCCCATGTGGTCGGCATAGGCACGGAAAGCGGGCTCCTTCAGCGCGAGATGGGGGGAATTCGCGACGGCCTGGCGGCGACCGCCCAGCGACACCCCCTCCCAGACGTAGCGGATGCCGGCTTCCGCGAGCGAGCGCTCGAGCGCCTCGCGCGCGAATTGCGGATGGCGGCGCGATGCCGGGTAGGCTCGCACGTCCACCAGGCATTCGATGCCGGCGCCCGCGAGGAGCGCGATAAACGCCTCGATAGTACGGTTGCCGTGGCCAATGGTATAAATTGTCATCATTGACACCTGAAGGAGCGGACCATGGGCATCGAGATAGGCGGACTTTTCGGATTGCTGGTACTGATCGCCGACGTCTGGGCGATCGTCAATATAGCGCAGAGCACCGCGGGCACCGGCCGCAAGGTGCTGTGGATCGTCCTGGTACTGCTGCTGCCGGTGCTCGGCCTCATTCTCTGGTTCCTGCTGGGGCCCCGCAGCGGCAAGGCCTGACTTCCCGCCAGCTTGACCGACCACCGGGTGCGAGTGCGAGTAGACGCTGCCCGGCCTTGACGCTGAACGCCGGCGCTTTATGCAGCAGGTCTGCCACTTTCCGTGTCCAGCGTGTAGCGGTGCGGCACCGCCTTCACCTGCCCGACGTAGAGGCAGCCGCGCCAAAGTCAGTGAAAAGGAAAATAATCTAACCGCCGACGAACGCAGACAAAGACGCAGACCTCTATAAACTAACGGCAGGGAAATGCACGACGCAAAGCGTAAATCGATGTGATCACTGCATCGTGATGAAGATCTTCAGGCCGGTCTTGTAAGTACTTCAATACTATGCGCGCAGCTTGATTGTTCGTTACACCTGTTTCTGGAAGACAAAAAACAGGGCGATCTCGCTTGAGAAAGTGTTGATAAAAAAGATTTGTGTGCGTAACACCTTGCAGGAAAAAAGAACACTGTATACTTTCAACTGCCTCAGTAATCCTTTCGTTTTCAGTATTACCTCTGGGCCGCTCGCCTGCGACGTGAAGCACCTTGCCACAGACTCTTAATAGCCAATTACCGTCTTGGGGCGGGCGTTCTTGGCCATAAGCTTTATTCCCTAACAGCACAAGCGTTAGGCTGATAAATAATAGACATTTCGAGACTGTCATCGCCACCCTCTAGTTTTTAATTTAGTCCTACCAATAGTAGTCGGCTGCGATCTACGACTGGACGTCGCCACGATACGCGGTCTGTAGCAAATACCTGCATTAATCCACGTTGGATGTGATGAGCAAGCCGATCGTGAACACCCCAACGCACATGAAATCCACGTCTTTCTATTTCTTGAAGCAAGGTTTGAGGTGGTGGTACGGCCTCGAGATCTTGAAGATTCAGAAGAGGCCCAGCCCAAGCGTAGTACACGTCTCGGATCT
>CAZOQY010000233.1:0-5318 GCA_964581835.1 uncultured Streptomycetaceae bacterium
CCCGGGCAGGGCCGCCAGCATGCCGATCAGTTGCTCGAGATTGCGGCGCACCAGGGGCTCGCCGCCGGTGAGGCGGATTTTCTCGACGCCCAGGCCGGCGAAAATGCGGGCGGTCCGCTCGATTTCCTCGAACGTGAGCAGCGCCTTGCGCTCGAGGAACTGGTAGTCCGCGCCGAATACTTCTTTCGGCATGCAATAGACGCAGCGGAAATTGCAGCGATCGGTGACCGAGATGCGCAAGTCGCGCAAGGGCCGGCGCATCCGGTCGAGCGGCCCGTCAAGCGGAGTAGCGGGGGCATGTTGCCTGTCCATGCGGAGATTATCCCAAGCAGGCGGCTTTCCGGCAAGGAAAACACTGTTTTCAAATCAAGTATTTGGATGCGTTTCCTGTTGCGCACCGCGCAAGCGGGGCGCACAATCCCGGCCATGCAGGAAAACGCCGCGCCGAGCCCCGCTCCGAGCCAGGTGGCCCCGTATCCCGTCTCCGTCATCATGGAGCGGGTGCGGCTTGCCAATCGCTGGGCGACGGAGCGCTGGGAAGCGAAGGGCGTGGTGCGCGACACGTCGCCGCCCGGCAGCGGCGAGCGCGTGATCGTGAGCGATGACAGGATGACGCAGATGCTTTTCCCGGGGATGCGGCTGCAACTGCATCTCGACGAGGCGGAAGGCTATCACCTCAACATCACTTCGCCGCAGCCCAAGGTCTTCGTGCTGTGGCGTCTGGACGAGGACGGCATTGCCCGGCCCAGGCTGCTCTCCGTCAGCTACCACGAGGGCGCCCGCTGGATGGATGCGGAAGAGACGGTGGACGGCGTAGCGCTGCCGCCCGACCTGTTGCATTGGATAGGCGAATTCGTCGCCGTGCACTACAAGCCGGAGCCGAGGAAGAAGGTGCGCTACGCCAGCAGCAAGGACAAGGGCGTGGCGTCGCGGCGCGGAGGCGCAACGTGACGCCGGGCCCGGACGAGATCAAGACGCCGGGGCAGGAGGAGGGAGAGCCGTTTCTCTCGCGCTGGTCGCGCAGGAAGAAAGAAGCGCGGGAGCAGTCGCCGGAACCGGCCCGGGAACGGGCGGTGGACCCTGAATCGCCCGCGCCGGAATTGCCGCCGATCGATCAGTTGACGCCGGAATCCGATTTTCGCGCGTTCTTCCATCCCAAGGTGGATGAGAGTGTGCGGCGCGCCGCGCTGAAGAAACTCTTCAGCGACCCTCATTTCAACGTGATGGACGGGCTCGACACTTACATCGACGACTACAGTAAGACCGAGCCGATACCGGCGGCGATGCTGGCCGGCCTCAGGCAGGCGCAAAACATCCTGCAGTGGGCAAAAGAGGACACGGAGAAACGCGCGCGGGAAGCGCTGGAGCGGCAACGGGCGGCAGAGCTGGAACCGCCTGCGTCGCCGCCGGCAGCCGCCGAGCCGGCGCCCAAACCGCGGGAGTCGTAGCGCGGCGTGGCGTTTTTCGCTACGCTTCGCCCACCTCGAAACTCACCTCGAAACATCGTTTCCCCGGATTGTCGACAGTTCATCCAGTCGTAGCCCATGGCCAAGGACAAGCTCATCTGCAACTGCAACCGCACCATGCCGCTCGACGGAAGAGCGCTGGGGCGCGCGCTGAAGCTCGGCGCGGAGCCGCAGATCAGCACCGAACTGTGCCGCCGGCATGTGGCGTCGTTCGAAGCCGCCGTGAAGAACGGCGGCGATCTCGTGGTCGCCTGCACCCAGGAAGCGCCGTTGTTCGGGGAACTGCACGAGGGGCTCCAGGGCGCGGGCAACATCCAGTTCGTCAATATCCGGGAGACTGGCGGGTGGTCGGCGGAGGCGAAGAATGCGACGCCGAAAATCGCGGCGCTGCTCGCGCTGGCCGACCTGCCCGAGCCCGAACCGGTCCCGGTGGTGTCGTACCGGTCCGGCGGCAGCGTGCTGATCATCGGCCCGGGGCCGGCGGCATTGCAGTGGGCCGAGCGGCTCGCGGACCAGCTTGCGGTGAGCGTGCTCGTGACCCCGGGCGCGGATTCGCGCGAATTGCCCACCGTGCGCCGCTACCCCGTTTTCAGCGGCACGCCGCGCACGGTTACCGGCTACCTCGGCGCGTTCCAGGCTGAATGGGAGCAGGCGAACCCGATCGACCTCGAGACCTGCACGCGCTGCAATGCCTGCGTCCGCGCCTGTCCGGAGCAGGCGATCGACTATTCCTACCAGGTCGATCTCCAGAAATGCAGGGCGCACCGCTTGTGCGTGAAAGCCTGCGGCGAAATCGGCGCGATCGATTTCGAGCGCAAGGAAACGCGGCGCAGCGACAGCTTCGATATGGTCCTCGATCTGTCGCGCGAGCCGCTGATCCGGATGCCGCAACTTCCCCAGGGCTATTTCGCGCCCCGCCACGACCCGCTCGACCAGGCGCTCGCCGCGCAACAGCTCCTCCAGTTCGTCGGCGAGTTCGAGAAGCCGAAGTACTTCGAATACCGGGAAAAGATCTGCGCCCACGGCCGCTCGGGAATCGCCGGCTGCACGAAATGCATCGACGTCTGCTCGACACAGGCGATCTCGAGCGATCTCGAAGCCAACCGCATCAAGGTCGAGCCGCACCTGTGCATGGGGTGCGGCGGGTGCGCGACCGTCTGTCCGTCGGGGGCGATGACCTACGCCTATCCTCGGGTCGCGGACCTGGGCGCGCGGGTGAAGACCGTGCTGCAGGTGTACCGCGAGGCGGGCGGCGAGGGCGCCGTCCTGCTGTTCCACAACACCACGGACGGGCGCGAACTCGTGGCACAACTGGCGCGGCGCGGCAAGGGGCTGCCCGCGCGCGTGATCCCGCTCGAGACCTTTCACGTTGCGTCGCTGGGGCTCGACCTGATGCTGGGCGCGATTGCGCTGGGCGCGGCGCGGGTCATGATTCTCTCGACGGGGGCGGAGCCGGACGGTTACCGCCAGGCGATCGAGCGGCAAATGGGATACGCCGAGGCCATCATGAGCGGGCTCGACCTCGGGGCAGTGCGCTTCCGGCTGATCAGGGCGGACACGCCCGCTCAACTCGAGGCGGCGGCGTGGGAGACGGCGCCGCCGCGTGCGCTGTCTGCGGCGGCCTTCAACCTGTCGAACGAAAAACGCGCCACGCTCGATTTCGTTTTCGACCACTTGGTCAAGCACGCGCCGGTCCGCAAGGACAGCATTCCGTTGCCGGCCGGCGCCCCCTACGGCGCAGTCAAGGTGGACGGGCAGAAATGCACCCTGTGCCTGGCCTGCGTCGGCGCCTGCCCGGAGGGCGCGCTGATCGACGCCAAGGACAAGCCGCAACTGAAATTCATCGAACGCAACTGCGTGCAATGCGGCTTGTGCGAGAAAACCTGCCCCGAGAATGCGATTGCGCTGGCGCCAAGGTTGTTGCTGACGCCGGACGCGATGCGGCCGGCGGTGCTGAACGAGGACAAGGTCTTCGCCTGCGTGCGCTGCGGCAAGCCGTTCGCCAACCAGCGCATCATCGACAACATGCTGGGCAAGCTCGCCGCGCACTCGATGTTCCGCGACCCGGCCGCATTGAACCGGTTGCAAATGTGCCAGGATTGCCGCGTGATCGACCTGTTCGAGAAGGGAGAGGGCGGATCGATTCTCGATGGGGCCGGCAGGGAATGAGGCGGACGTGAGCGAGACCGCGGCGACGCTGGATCCCGAAGAGCAGGCGCGCGCCAATCTCTATGGCCTGGTCAGCAGGCTCTTTTACGCGCCCATCGATTCCAACCTGCTGGCGGAAATTTCACGCAGCCCTGGCGATGTCGATGGCGCGGAAACCGGCAGCGCCCTCGTCGTTGCATGGGATGCGTTGCGGGAAGCCTGTCGCAATGCATTCCCCGTGGTGCTGCGGCAGGAATACGAGACCTTGTTCGTCGGTGTCGGCCGGGCTGAGGTGACGCCGTACCTTTCAGGCTATGCCGAGCCGTCGGGCCCGGACCGTTACCTGGTTCGCTTGAGAGGCCAGCTCGCTGAATGGCAGCTTTCCCGCCGGGACAGCGTGTTCGAGGTGGAAGATCATGTTGCCGCTGCCTGCGATGTCATGCGCTGGCTTATCCAGGAGCGACATACCGTGGCGGAGCAGAAGCGCTTTTTCGATACTTTCGTCACTCCCGGGGCCTTGCCTTTCTTTGCTGCGGTGCAAAATGCCGCAACGTCGAATTTCTACAAGTTGGTAGCGGCATTTGCTGCCGCTTTTTTCGAGGTCGAGAGGGCGGGTTTCGAGATGACCGATTTGTCTTGATGTGCCGTGTTGAGAATGCCTCTCATCAAGCTTCTTTATTGGGTTTAGGAGTGATTCTCATTTAAGAAATAACCCCGGTTTATCTTGATTTGCACCGCTTTGAGGCGTAACTTTTCACCATTCAAATACGCTGTTCGCTTCATAAAAAGGAGGATGTGATGAAAACTCCGGCGTCGAAGCTCTCCCGCCGCAATTTCCTGATGGCAGTTGGTGCTGGTGGCGTTGCCACTGCAGCGGCAGTCGTCGGCAAGAATCCCCAGGCGCAGCCCAAGAAGGCCGAGGCCGTAACCGGCGGCAAGGGCTACCAGCTTACGGAACACGTCCGTAAGTACTACGACACGACCAAAGTCTGAGAGGGCCGTCATGCTGCTCACCCGGAAATCTACGCCTGTTTCCACTACCCCCAGCCGCCTGTCGCGCTCCGTTTCGGGGATGCTCGGCAGGACCATCGATCGCCGCACTTTCCTCCAGCGCTCGGGCGTTGCGCTCGGCGCAGGCGCCGCCATGACCGCGGCTTCGCAGTTGCCGTTCAGCATCGTGGGAAGAGCGGAAGCCGCGCAGGATGCCGGCGGCGGCAAGCTCGAGGTCAAGCGCACGATCTGCACGCATTGCTCGGTGGGTTGCGCCATCGACGCCGTCGTCCAGAACGGGGTGTGGATACGCCAGGAGCCGGTGTTCGATTCGCCGATCAATCTCGGCGCGCACTGCGCCAAGGGCGCCTCGATCCGCGAGCACGGCATGACGCACGATTCGCATCGCCTGAAGACCCCGATGAAGCTCTCGGGTGGCAAGTGGCAGAAAGTGTCCTGGGACCAGGCGTTGAAGGAAGTAAGCGACAAGCTCCTCGCCATCAAGAAGGAGTCGGGCCCCGACGCGACCTTCTGGGTCGGCTCCTCCAAGCACAACAACGAACAGGCTTACCTGTTCCGCAAGTTCGTATCCATGTTCGGCACCAACAACATGGATCACCAGGCGCGCATCTGCCACTCGACGACGGTGGCCGGTGTCGCGAACACCTGGGGTTACGGCGCGATGACCAACTCGTACAACGACGAGCAGAACTC
>CAZOQY010000234.1:0-5301 GCA_964581835.1 uncultured Streptomycetaceae bacterium
AGCACCGGCAGCGAGAACTCCCACTGGAAGATCGAGAAGAAGCCGAGGATGATCACCACGTCGTGCAGGTTGGCGATGATCGCCGACACGCCGAACTTCCACTCGAAGCGCAGCCATAGATAGAACACGATGCCGAGCGAGACGAACAGCAGCGCCAGCGCGCCGTTCTCGAGCAGCTCCTTGCCGACCTGCGGGCCGACGAACTCGACGCGGCGCAGGTCCACGGCGGGGTCGAGCTGCTTCAGCTCCTGCATGACCTGCTCCGACAGCTTGGCGCTGGTCAGATCCTGCCGGACCGGCAGCCGAACCAGCACGTCGCGCGCGGTGCCGAAGTTCTGCACGCTCGGGTCGGAGAATCCGATCTTCACCATGCGCTCGCGGATCTGGTTCAAGTCGGGCGCCTGCTGGTAGGAGAGCTCCATCACCGTGCCGCCGGTGAAATCCACGCCCAGGTGGAGCCCCCGCGTCGCCAGCGACCCCACCGCGACCAGGAACGTGATGATGGATATCACGTTGAAGATCAGCGCGTAGCGCATGAACGGGATGTCGCGCCTGATGCGGAAGAATTCCATGGCTATCTCGCTATTTGGCGGCCGCCGGCTTCCACACCTGGCCGATGGAAACCTTGGTGAGCTTGCGGCGCCCGCCGTAATAGAGGTTGACGATGGCGCGCGAGACCATCACCGCGCTGAACATCGAGGTGAGGATGCCCAGGCAATGCACCACGGCGAAGCCCTTGACCGGCCCCGAGCCGAACGCGAACAGCGCGACGCCCGCGATCAGCGTCGTCACGTTGGAGTCGAGAATCGTCGCCCACGCCCGCTCGTAGCCGGCGTGGATCGCCGCCTGCGGCGTGTTGCCGTTGCGCAGCTCCTCGCGCACGCGCTCGTTGATCAGCACGTTGGCGTCGATCGCCATGCCCAGCGTCAGCGCGATCGCCGCGATGCCCGGCAGCGTCAGCGTCGCCTGCAGCAGCGAGAGGAGCGCGATCAGGAACAGCAGGTTCGCGGATAGCGCGACGACGGAAATCGCCCCGAACAACGCGTAGTAGGCAATCATGAACACCGCGATCGCCGCGAAGCCCATCCACATGGACTGGAAGCCGATGCGGATGTTCTCGGCGCCGAGCGACGGCCCCACCGTCCGCTCCTCGATGATCTCCATCGGCGCGGCCAGCGCGCCGGCGCGCAGCAGCAACGAAACGTCGCGCGCTTCCTGCGTGGTCATGCGGCCGCTGATCTGCACCCGCCCGCCGGCGATCTCGGAGCGGATCACCGGCGCGGTCACCACCTCGCCCTTGCCCTTCTCGAACAGCAGGATGGCCATGCGCCGGCCGACGTTTTCGCGGGTGACCTGGTGGAAAATGCGCGCGCCGGCGCCGTCGAGGTTGATATGCACCGCCGGCTCGCCGGTCGTGCCGTCGAAACCCGGCTGCGCGTCGTTGATGCGGTCGCCGGTCAGCATGACCTGCTTCCTGACGAGAATCGGGCGGCCGTCGCGCTCGAGGAAGAAATCGTCTCCGAACGGCACCTGGCCCGCCGCCGCGGCCTGGAGAATCGCCGGGTTGTTGGTGGCATCGTCGTCCACCATCCGCACCTCCAGCGTCGCGGTGCGGCCGAGGATGTCCTTGGCCTTGGCGGTGTCCTGCACGCCCGGCAACTGCACCACCACGCGGTCGGCGCCCTGCTGCTGGATGATGGGTTCGGCCACGCCCAGCTCGTTCACGCGGTTGCGCAGCGTGGTGATGTTCTGCTGGATCGCGTAGTCCTGGGTTTTGCGCTGCGCCTCCGGCTTCAGCGTGGCGACGATGCGGAATTCGGCGGCGTCGTCCGCCTCCTTCAGGTCGAGGTCGGTCGTCAGGCGGCCGATCTCGGCGAGCGCCTTGTCGCGCATCGCCTTGTCGCGGAAGCGCACCGTGATCCCCTGGCCTTCGCGCGCCACGCCGCTGTACTGGATGCGCTTCTCGCGCAGTCCGCCGCGGATGTCGTTGGTGAACGACTCCATCTTCTTGGCGATGGCCGCGCGCATGTCCACTTGCAGCAGGAAGTGCACCCCGCCGCGCAGGTCGAGGCCCAGGTACATCGGCAACGCGCCGATGGAAGCGAACCAGCGCGGGCTGTTGGACAGCAGGTTCAACGCGACGACATGGTCCTGGCCGAACTGCGCCTGCAGCAGGTCCTTCGCCTTCAGTTGCGTCTCGGTGTCGGCCAGTCGGACCTTGACGCTGGTCGAATCGAGGAACACCCCGTTGGCGGCTATGCCGCCTTTCCTGAGCGCTTCCTCGACGCCGCCCATCAGCGCCGCGTCGGCTTTCTGCGACGAGCGCAGCGGCGAGACCTGCACCGCCGGCACCTCGCCGTAGAGATTGGGCAGCGTGTAGACGAGGCCGAATACCAGCGCGACCGCGATCAGTATGTACTGCCAGAGGGAATAGCGGTTCATCGGAAATTCAGCGACCCGTTACCGTCGCCGGTCACTGGATGTTCTTGATGGTGCCCTTGGGCAGCACGATCTCCACCGCGACTCGCCGCACCTGCACTTCGACGTTGTTCGCGATCTCGACCGTCACGTAGTTCTCGTTCAGCCTGGTGACGCGGCCGAGCATGCCGCCGGCGGCCACCACCTCGTCGCCCTTTTGCAGCGCGTCGATCATGGTCTTGTGCTCTTTCGCGCGCTTCATCTGCGGCCGGATCATCAGGAAATAGAGCACGCCGAACATCAGCACGATCAGGATCATGCTCTCGAAGCCGCCGCCCGGCGCCGCCCCGCCCGGGGCCTGGGCCCAAGCCGAATTGATCAACATATCTTCCCGTCTCCGGATTTAAAAAGCGTTGAATATTAACACGATTCCGCCTGCTCCCGCTTGAATTCCGAGACGTAATCCGCCAGCCGCCCCGCCGCAATCGCGGCGCGCAGGCCGCCCATCAGCTCCTGGTAATAGTGGAGGTTGTGCAGGGTATTGAGTCGCGCGCCCAGTATTTCGTTCACTCGTTGCAGGTGATGCAGGTACGCGCGCGTGAAATGGCGGCAGGTATAACAGGCGCAGGCCTCATCGAGCGGTTGGACCTCGTCGCGGTGCTGCGCGTTCCGCAGCTTGACGATGCCGCGGCGGGTGTAGACCCAGCCGTTGCGCGCGTTTCTCGTCGGCAGCACGCAATCGAACATGTCGATGCCCGCGGCCACCGCCGCCACCAGGTCCTGCGGCGTGCCCACCCCCATGAGGTAGCGCGGTCGCTCCGCCGGCAATTGCGGCGCCGTGTGCCCCAGGATGCGCGCCATCTCCTCCTTGGTCTCGCCCACCGACAACCCACCGATCGCGTAGCCGTCGAAACCGATTCCCCGCAAACCGGCAAGCGACTCGTCGCGCAACGGCTCGTGCATGCCGCCCTGAACGATGCCGAACAGCGCGTTAGCGTTGCCTTCGTGCGCGCGCTTCGAGCGGGCTGCCCACCGTAATGAAAGCTCCATCGAAACGCGCGCCTGCGCGAAATCCGCGGGATACGGCGTGCACTCGTCGAACACCATGACGATGTCGGCGTTCAGCACGCGCTGGATGCGCATGGATTCCTCGGGCGTGAGAAAGCAGGGATCGCCGTTGATGGGCGACTGGAATCGCACCCCCTCCTCCGTGATCTTGCGCAGCTCGCCCAGACTGAACACCTGGTAGCCGCCGGAATCGGTGAGGATCGGCCCGTCCCAGCCCATGAAGCGGTGCAGCCCGCCGTGCGCGCCGATCACGTCGAGCCCCGGCCGCAGCCACAGGTGGAAGGTGTTGCCGAGCACGATCTGCGCGCCGAGCCCCTTCAGTTCGTCGGGACTCATCGCCTTCACCGTGCCGTAGGTGCCGACCGGCATGAACGCCGGCGTGTCCACGACGCCGTGCGGCAGCGTCAGCTTGCCGCGCCGCGCCGCGCCGTCCGTCGCCTGAATTTCAAACTGCATCCTCAAACCCCAGATTTGAACCGCCAAGACGCCAAGAAAATCACCGATAAAATCAGAAAACCAGAATCATTCGAACCGATTCGAACCGCAGAGACACGGAGAGAATCAAAACAGCAGAAACGGAAAAACAATCCCGCACTCTGTCAGCGCCAGCACTTGCTGTCCTTGCACTTCTCCGCGCCTGCGGTTCAATTATTACCTCGCTTCTCTTGGCGTCTTGGCGGTTAATTTTCCGCCCTTTCGATCAGCATCGCGTCGCCGTAGCTGTAGAAGCGATACTTCCGTTCGATGGCATGGCGATACGCGCGGCGCACATTATCCATGCCGCCGAACGCGGAAACCAGCATCAGCAGCGTCGAGCGCGGCAGGTGGAAGTTGGTGAGCAGGCGCTCGACCACGCGGAAGCGGTAGCCGGGCAGGATGAAGAGCCGCGTCTCGTCCCGCCCCGCCTTCAACTCCCCGCCGGCCGCGGCGCTTTCCAGCGCGCGCAGCGTGGTCGTTCCCACCGCCAGCACGCGCCCGCCGCGGGCCTTTGCCTGATGGATGGCGTCCACCGCTTCCCGGGACACCTGGTACCACTCGGCGTGCATCTCGTGCTGCGCGAGGTCCCGCACGCGCACCGGCTGGAAAGTGCCGGCGCCGACGTGAAGCGTGATGGTGGCGAGCGTCGCGCCTTTCGCCCGTAGCGCGTCCAGCATGGCCGCGTCGAAATGCAGGCCCGCCGTCGGGGCGGCCACCGCGCCCGCCTCGCGCGCGTAAACCGTCTGGTAGCGCTCCAGGTCTTCGTCCCCGGCCCCGCGCGCGATGTACAGCGGCAACGGAATGCTGCCGTGGCGGTCGAGGACGGCAAGTGCGTCGTCATGACCTTCGAATCGCAGGCGGAAAAATTCGCGCTCGCGGCCCAGCACCGTCGCCTCGACCGTGCCGGCCAGCAGCAGCGTGCTGCCCACGCGCGTCGGATGGTTGGCGCCGATCTGCGCCAGCACCTCGCCGCCGTCCAGCACGCGCTCGACCATCACCTCGACCTGCCCCCCGGTCTTCTTGCGGCCGGCGAGACGGGCCTTGATCACGCGCGTGTCGTTCAGCACCACGACGTCCCCGGGCGCGACGAAATCGGCGAATTCCGCGAAGCGACGGTCGTCCAGCGCGCCGCTCGCGCCGTCGAGGCGCAGCAGCCGGTCCGAACCGCGCTCGGCGGCGGGGTGCTGCGCGATCAGCTCGGGCGGCAGCGTGTAATCGAATTCGTCGAGATGCATCGCTCGAATAGGGATCGGCGCCCGACGGCGGGACCACTGGGAAGAAACGGTGGTGCCGGGAGAGAGAATCGAACTCTCATGGTGTTGCCACCGGCGGATTTTG
>CAZOQY010000235.1:0-5202 GCA_964581835.1 uncultured Streptomycetaceae bacterium
GCCTGATGGGACTCGAAATACCCAATCCGACCCGCCAGACCGTGCGACTGTCGGAAATCCTGAGCTCGCAGACCTACGCCGACATCACTTCGCCGCTCACTCTTGCGCTCGGCAAGGACATCGCCGGCAATCCGGCGGTAGCCGACTTGCAGCGCATGCCGCACCTGTTGATCGCCGGAACCACCGGTTCGGGCAAGTCCGTGGGAATCAACGCCATGTTGCTTTCCCTCGTCTACAAGTCGCCGCCGTCCCAGGTCAGGCTGATCCTGATCGACCCCAAGATGCTGGAGCTGTCGATTTACGAGGGCATTCCGCACCTGCTGGCGCCGGTGGTGACCGACATGCGCCAGGCCGCGAACGCGCTCAACTGGTGCGTCGCCGAGATGGACCGCCGCTACAAGCTGATGAGCGCGCTGGGCGTGCGCAACATGGCGGGCTTCAATCAGAAGGTGCGCGAAGCCATCAAGGCCAAGAAACCGATCGTGAACCCGTTCGCGCCGGTTCCCGAGAGTGCCGAGCCGCTGCACGAGATGTCGTTGATCGTCGTGGTCATCGACGAGCTGGCCGACCTCATGATGGTCGTGGGCAAGAAAGTCGAGGAACTGGTTGCGCGGCTGGCGCAGAAAGCGCGCGCGGCCGGCATCCATCTCGTGCTGGCGACGCAGCGCCCGTCGGTGGACGTCATCACCGGTCTTATCAAGGCCAACATTCCCACCCGCATCGCGTTCCAGGTCTCGGCCCGCGTCGATTCGCGGACCATACTGGACCAGATGGGCGCGGAAGCCCTGCTCGGCCAGGGCGACATGCTCTACCTGCCGGCCGGCAGCGGCTTCCCGCAGCGGGTGCACGGCGCCTACGTCGCCGACCACGAAGTGCACAAGGTGGTGGGGTACCTCAAGAAGCTGGCCCAACCGCAGTACGTGGAAGACGTGCTGGAGGGGCCGGAGACCGAGGACGCGGGCGAAGGCGGGCTCGGGGGAGGAGATGCGGAGGCGGATCCTCTATACGACCAGGCGGTCGCCATCGTGCTGAAGACCCGTCGCGCCTCGATTTCCCTGGTCCAGCGTCACCTGCGGATCGGCTACAACCGCGCCGCCCGGTTGATCGAGCAGATGGAGCGGGCCGGTCTCGTGTCCGCGATGCAGACCAACGGCAACCGCGACGTCCTGGCGCCCGCCGGGCCATCCGAGGACCGATAGTTCTCGTATAGAATTCCCTGCGCCGCCCGTTGTCCAAGCGCCACCGCGGTCGAGGAGGGTTCAAGCATGAAAGCAACGGCTGGTTTGATGCTCTTCCTGGTGACGGGCGCGGTGTTCGCCGCCGAGACCTACCGGTGGGTGGACGACAAGGGCGTCGTCAATTACGGCGAGAAGCCGCCGGCAAACCGCCAGGCGCGGCCGGTCAGCACTCTTCCAGGAGGTGTCATCGAGACCGGCGGTCAGTTCAGCCAGAAACCCGGCACTGAGCCGCGCGCCAGGGAAGAGTCGCCGAGGCAGCCGGTTTATGCGACGCCGGCGCCCGCCCCGTCTTCCGTGTCGGTGCGCGGCATGGAATTCGACGTCTACATCCGCCTGCAACGCGGCATGACCGAAGGCGAATTGCTGTTGCGCGCAGGCCGGCCCGATCATCAGAGCGTCGACAACCTCATGGACGATATCGCGAAGACTTACTACTACTTCCCGACTTCGGCCAATCCTTACACGACCGTGGTCACGCTGCGCGGCGGGCGCATCTCCGAACTCGACCGCGTAAAGAAATTCTGATGCGCGGACTGCTATTGTTGCTGGCGATTCTGGCGCCGACTGCCGCCGGCGCGGCGAGCGCCGACGCACTGAGGGGCCTGCTCGAGCAGACCACCACGGCACGCGCGCGCTTTGCCCAGATGGTGCTCGACAAGAATCTCAAGATGCTGCAGCAGGCGACCGGCACCATGCAGTTCTCCCGGCCGGGAAAATTCCGCTGGGAATACGACAAGCCGTTCGAGCAGACCATCGTCAGCGACGGCAGCCGGGTCTGGCTCTACGACAAGGATTTGAACCAGGTGACGGTGCGCCGGCTCGACCGCGCGCTCGGCAGCAGCCCGGCGGCCCTGCTCGCCGGCAGCAACGAGATCGAGAAGAGCTATACGCTGACCAGTGCCGGCATTCAGGACGGGCTCGACTGGCTCGAGGCGGTGCCGAGGACGCAGGACACGGCTTTCGAGCGCATCCGTCTCGGATTCGGAAAGGCGGGCCTGGAGGCGATGGAGTTGCGCGACCAGTTCGGGCAGGTCACGGTCATCAAGTTCTCCACCATCGAGCGCAACGCGAAGCTGCCGCAGGAGGCGTTCCGCTTCACGCCGCCCAAGGGGGCGGACGTCATCAGTGAATGACCTCTTCGCCAAAAAGGACCCGCAAGCCCCGCTCGCCGACCGCCTGCGCCCGCGCACGCTCGATGAAGTCGTAGGGCAGGCGCACCTGCTCGGGCCGGGCAAGCCGCTGCGGCTCGCGTTCGAGGCGGGCCGGCCGCATTCCATGATCCTGTGGGGATCGCCGGGCGTCGGCAAGACCACGCTCGCGCGCCTGATGGCCACGGCTTTCGATGCCGAGTTCATCGCGATTTCCGCCGTCCTGTCGGGGGTGAAGGAGATTCGCGACGCCGTGGCGCGCGCGGAGCTGGTCCTGCAGCAGTCCGGGCGCAAGACCATCCTGTTCGTGGACGAGGTGCACCGTTTCAACAAGTCGCAGCAGGATGCCTTCCTGCCGCATGTCGAGCGCGGATTGCTGACCTTCATCGGCGCCACCACCGAGAACCCGTCGTTCGAGGTAAACAGCGCGCTGCTGTCGCGGGCCGCGGTCTACGTGCTGCAGCCGTTGACGGAAGACGAACTGGGACAGTTGCTTGAGCGCGCACGGCCGGAGGCTCTGGACGGCTTGCAGTTCACTCCGGAGGCGAAGGGATTGCTGCTTGCCGCGGCCGACGGCGATGCGCGGCGGCTCTACAACATGCTCGAGCAGATCGGCATCGCGGCGGCAGAGGCGGGGCGCAACGAGCTGGACGAGGCGTTCGTCCGCGACGCGCTTGCCCAGAGATTGCGTCGCTTCGACAAGGGCGGCGAGCAGTTCTACGACCAGATCTCGGCGCTGCACAAGTCGGTGCGCGGCTCGGATCCGGACGCTTCCCTGTACTGGCTCACCCGCATGCTGGACGGCGGCGCCGACCCCCTCTACGTCGGCCGGCGCCTGGTGCGCATGGCGTCGGAGGACGTCGGGCTTGCCGACCCCCGCGCGCTGCGCATCGCGCTGGATGCCTGCGAGACCTACGAGCGGCTGGGTTCGCCGGAAGGCGAGCTGGCGTTCGCGGAGGCGGTGCTGTACATGGCGATCGCTCCCAAGAGCAACGCGGCCTACAAGGCGTTCGGCGCGGCGCGGGAACTGGTCCGCAACGACACGACGCGGCCGGTGCCGCAGCACCTGCGCAACGCGCCCACCCGCCTCATGAAAGACCTCGGCTACGGGCGCGACTACCGCTACGCGCACGACGAGCCGGATGCCTACGCAGCGGGGGAGAATTATTTCCCGGAAGGGATGAAGAAGCCCGAGTTCTACAAGCCGACCGGGCAGGGGCTGGAGGCCCGCATCAGGGAACACCTCGAGCGGTTGCGCCAGCTCGACGCGGAGGCAAAGCGCAGAAAGTAGAGGCCGGTCGCCCGGCCCTCATATCGGCTGTCCGGATCACGCGCCACCACTTGGCGCTTTCCGATTTCATGATAATGTGCGGCCAGTTAACCATGCAGAATCCTCTCCATGCTTGATGTCCAGCTCCTGCGCGGCGACCTCGCCGGCGTGGTGAAACGCCTTGCCGACCGCGGCTATGCGCTCGATTCCGCCTCGTTCGAGACGATCGAGGCGAGTCGCAAGAAAGTGCAGACCGGGACCCAGGAACTGCAGGCGAAACGCAACCAGTTGTCGAAGCAGGTCGGCCAGATGAAGGCGAAGGGGGAGGATGCATCCGCACTGATGGCGCAGGTCAACGCCGACGCGGAACGTCTCAAGACGCTGGAGCGGGAACTGGAAGCGATCCAGGCCAAGCTCGACGATTTTCTGCTCGGCATCCCCAACGTGCCGCACGCCACCGTGCCCGCCGGCAAGTCGGCAGAGGACAACCCGGAAGTGCGCAAGGTGGGGACGCCGCGCGTCTTCGATTTCCAGGTCAAGGACCACGTCGACGTTGGAGCCCCCCTGGGGATGGATTTCGAAGCGGCTACCAGAATCAGCGGCGCGCGCTTCGTGCTGATGAAGGGGCAACTGGCGCGGCTGCACCGGGCGATTGCCCAGTTCATGCTCGACGTCCATACACGCGATCACGGCTACACCGAAGTCTATGCGCCGTACCTCGTCAACGCGGACAGCATGCGCGGCACCGGCCAGCTGCCCAAGTTCGAGGAAGACCTGTTCAAGATCCCGAGGCTGTCGCAGGATGGACATGACGCCAGCCTGTACCTGATCCCGACGGCGGAGGTGCCAGTCACCAACATCGTGCGCGACGCCATACTCGCGCTGCCGCAACTGCCGCTCAAGTTCGTGTGTCATACCCCGTGTTTCCGGGCGGAAGCCGGTTCTTACGGCAAAGACACGCGCGGCATGATCCGCCAGCACCAGTTCGACAAGGTCGAGCTGGTGCAGATCGCGCATCCCTCGAAATCGTACGAGTTGCTGGAGGAATTGACCGCGCATGCCGAGGCCATCCTCAAGCGCCTCGACCTGCCGTATCGCACGGTGACGCTGTGCACCGGCGACATGGGGTTCTCAGCTGCCAAGACCTACGACATCGAAGTCTGGCTGCCGGGGCAGAAAGCGTACCGTGAGATCTCATCGTGCAGCAATTTCGAAGCGTTCCAGGCCCGCCGCATGCAGGCGCGCTTCCGCAACGAGAAGCACAAGACCGAGTTCGTCCACACGCTGAACGGCTCGGGGCTGGCGGTCGGGCGCACGCTCGTCGCGATCCTCGAGAATTATCAAAACGCGGACGGCAGCGTTTCGATTCCGGAGGCTCTCCGGCCTTACATGGGAGGCGCAACTGCGCTCGATCCCGGCTAGGCGCGGCGTCGCGGCGCTGTTAAAATCGCGCCTTCCCACGGAGAGGTGGCAGAGTGGTTGAACGCGCCGGTCTCGAAAACCGGAATACGCGCAAGCGTATCGTGGGTTCGAATCCCACCCTCTC
>CAZOQY010000236.1:0-3318 GCA_964581835.1 uncultured Streptomycetaceae bacterium
GCGTCGATGCGCGCCTCGGCGATCGCCTTGTGCGTCCAGTCGCAGCCGAACTCGGTGCCGTCGGTGCCGCACACGATGCGAGCGGCGCCGTACGCGGTCACGCCGGCTTCGATCGCACGCGGCCCGAACGAGTTGCAGTCCACGTACACGCCGTGCGCGCGCCGGAAACGGGCTGACGGCAGCTCTTCCTTCGGCGTGTCGAGCAGGCAGCGGTGGTCCATGCGCTCGACTTCGTACGGGATGTTGCCGCCGAGGTTGTGCAGGTAGACCGTCGCGTTGGGATAGGGCGTGAGGAAGTCGGTGAGGCAGAACGTCACCATCGCCGAGGACAGGCTCGCCTGCATGTCGAGCGTGCCGTTGCGGCGGCGCATGTTGTCGGTGTCGCCCTTGACCTTGGGGAAATCGTCGCCCGGCAGGGGGCCGTGGTGGATGAAGAGCAGCGCGTGGTGCCGGTTCGCGACCTCGAGCAGCGGGCGCATCTTCTCGGCGTGCTTCGCGGTGAGAAAGCCGTTGCCCGGCAACTGCGCGCCGACCATGCCCGGCAGGCCCATGGCCCGCTCGAACTCGGCGGCGGCGGCTGAAATGTCCGTGAGCGGCAGCGCGGCGTGGGCGAGGAAGCGGCCCTCGTGTTTCTGGCAGATTCCGGAGAAGGCGTCGTTGACGAGCCGGCACAGCGCCACGGATTCCTCGACCGGCTGCGCCTCGATCCAGCAGAACGAGCCGAGCAGCGACAGCACGCTGGTGGAGACGCCCTGGCGGTCCATCCGCCCGAGGTGGAAGTCCACGTCGTCGAACGCCTGCGACACCGGCTCCTCGCCGTAGCGCGCCGACTTCAGCACCTCGACGCCGTCCGCGTTGCGCTCGATGCGCGGATTCCGGCTGCGCGCGCGCAGCGCGTCGGCCAGCTCGGCGGGCCTCCAGTGGGCATGCATGTCGATCATCATGGCGGGAGCCTCCCTCGGTTATCGGGGCAATTTAGTCCAATGGGCGGGGAGGGGCAAGGGGGCGAAATTCAAGGCCAAAAGCGGGAGGGGTAACCTGCTGCGCACGCACACTGCGTCTCAGGTACTACGTCTCAGATACCACGTCTCAGGTACTGCGTCTCAGATACTACGTCTCAAATACCGCGCCTTACCTGCGACGCCTTATCTGAGACGTCTCATCTGCGACGCCTCATCTGCGACGTCTTTTCGTCTTCCGCCTTCACTTGCCGCTCGTCAGGAGCGGCGTCAGTTCGCGCACGTCGCGAACTGATTCAAGCGCGTTCACGCGCTTGATGATTTCCTCCGTCGGGCCTGCGCCCAGGATCGGGGCCATGAGCGAGCGCGCCTTGGCGTTCACTTCCTCGGTGGTCATGGGGTTTTCCTTGGTGCCGGGCGCGTGCGGCATGAAGTGGCTGACGGTGCGGCCGCCCTTGAGCGTGACTTCCACCCGGCTGCTGCGCGGCGCCGCGGGGTCCATGAGGCTCTTGTCGGCGACGAGCTCGACGCGCGCCTTGGCGGCGAGCACCTTGGGGTCCTTCATCCGCTCGTAGGAGTGGCTGTCCTCGAACGAGACGGTGCCGTCCAGCAACGCGACCGCGATGATGTGCTGGCAGTTGACGTCGGGCATCTTGCGGTCGTTGACGATGCGCGCACCGTCTTCCGGCAGCCGCACGACGATGCGCTCGACGTTGTCCGGGGTGAGCTTGTGCTCGTGGTGCAGCTTCAGGTACGCGGCGAGCGCGGCCTGGATCGGGTAGCCGACCGAGTAGGGCTTGATCGCGGTCTCGGTGATGATGAAGCGGCTGCCGAGGCCGGCGATCATTTCCTCCGGCTTCGGCGCGCTGGAGAGCGCGATCAGCACGTTGTGCTCGCCGTCGAGCACGTCCCACACGCCGGAAAAGCCCATCTGCGCCATCACCGCCGCGGTGACGCCGTTGCGCGCGCCCATGCCGGAGAAGTCGAACGCTTTCTCGACGTGCTCGGCGTCGCGCACCCAGCTCCACACGCCCGACACCTGCTGCGCGGCGTAGGACAGCGCGTGGCGCATGCCTTTCTCGTCGAGCCGGGCGAGCGACGCCGCGGCGCCGACCGCGCCGAAGGTGGAGCTGGTGCCCTCGGCGCTGCGGTGGCTGCCGCGCACGAGGTCGGGGCCGAGTGCCAGCAGCAGGCGGCAGCACAGGTCGTAACCCAGTGCGACGCCGTTCAGGAGCTCGGTGCCGGAGCGGCCCTCGCGCTCGGCCATCGCCAGCGCGGCGGGCACGACCGAGCAGCCGGGATGCGCCTTCGTCGTCGGCTCGAAGTCGTCGGTCTCGTCGGCGTGGCCGAACATGCCGTTCACCAGCGCGGCGTTGATCGCCGTGGTCCTGATGTCGGTGGTGAGCACGGACGCCTCCGGCGTGCCGCCCTGCGCCCGCGCGAACTTGATCGCCATCTCGCCGGGCTTCATGTGCGCGCCCGACACGACCGCCGCGAGCGAATCGAGGATGCGGTGCTTGCCTTCCTTCGCCACCTGCGGCGGCAGCGCGCGGGTGCGCGCCTCCACCATGTAGCGTGCCAGGGTGCCGGTGATGTCGGGGACTGCCATTGCCGCCTGCTCCTCTGTTGGTCGCTCGGGGCGACTATACAGAGTGCAGGCGAAAGTCGAAAGATGAAAAGACGTCGCAGGTGAGGCGTCGCAGATAAAACGTCTCAGATAATGCGTCGCAGATAGGGCGTGGTTTTGAGACGCAGTGCCTGAGACGCTTCACCTGAGACGCTCTATCCGAGACGCACTATGCACGCGCAGCGGGCTGCCCATCCGCCTTCCTCCTTGGGAGTTTCGGCTTGGCCACGGCGCTCGCCGCGCACTACAATACGCCTTCGGAAAGGGGAGAACACCCATGGTCATGGTCAAGGCTTACGACGAAGTGGAGAACCCGAGGAAGCAGCGCGCGCTGCCCAACGGGCTTTTCGCCTGGCGCACCGATTTCATCGAGCGGCTCGAGGACAAGAGCATCGACACGCCGATGGCGTTCCTGGCCGAGGGCTCGCCCCACCGCGTGCTGCGGACGCATTACCATGCCGTCGATCAGTTCCAGGTGATGTACAACGGCGCCGGCGCGCTGGGCAAGCACCCGGCGAATCCCGGCGCGGTGCATTTTGCCCGCGCGTATACGCCCTACGGGCCCATCCTCTACGGCGACAAGGGACTGGGTTTCATCACCCTGCGCGCGCATCGCGACCCCGGCGCGCAGTACCTGCCCGAGCGGCGCGAAGCGCTGGAGCAGGTGGCCGACCGCACGCCGTGGCAGATCACGGTGAATCCGGATTTCGATTTCCTGCCGGGCGAGCGCGG
>CAZOQY010000236.1:3418-5199 GCA_964581835.1 uncultured Streptomycetaceae bacterium
GCGTCTCAGGTACTGCGTCTCTAATACCTCGCCTTACCTGCAACGCTTTATCTGAGACGTCTCATCTGCGACGCCTCATCTGAGACGCTTCACCTGCGACGCATTTCTGAGGTGAAACGCCCGTCACCCACGGCCTACGCCGTCGCGAGACCCTTCCGGCCCGCGAATTCCGCCTCGGTGTAGCGCGGCGTGATGTGCTGGGGGCAGTTCCAGTCGAACGCCTCCACGCCGATCAGCACCGCCCGCTCGACGCGGGCGCGGTAACCCGGCAGCTCCAGGCGGCGTGCGAGTTCCGGCGACTGCGCCGCGTCGAGAATGCTCGCCCGGCCGAGCAGCTTGAGCCGGCGGCGGTTGGCGTAGTCCATGAAGAACAGCGCGACGCGCCCGTCCCGGTCGATGTTGCCGGTGCTCACGTACTGGCGGTTGCCGCGGAAATCCGCGTAACCGAGGGTCTTGTCGTCGAGCACGCGCACGAAGCCCGCCGGCCCGCCGCGGAACTGGAGGTAGGGCCAGCCCGACTCGCTCACCGACGCGAGGTAGAAACCGTCGCGTGCCTCGATGAATTCGCGCTCGTTCTCGCCCAGCGCGTCGTTCGTGGGGCCGTGCGCTCGCAGGCGGTCCATCTGCCCGCGGCTGCCATAGCGCTCCTGGACGGCGCGCACGCCGTCGGTGAACAGGATCTCCGAAAATCTGTGGCCCATGTCGTCCGCTCCTTTGTATCGCCCCTTCGGTAGTAGAGCGGATTCTGAACCCCGGCCGGGAATGAATAAATGGCGCAGATAACACTTGATTACTCCATTTAATGGAATAATAGACCGCATGGACAAGCTGCGGGCCATGGCCGCTTTCGTGCAGATCGTCGAGAAGGGCAGCCTCACCGCCGCCGCCGAAGCGCTCGGCACCTCGCTGCCCTCGACCGTGCGGACGCTGGCCGCGCTGGAGCGCGCGCTCGGCGCGCGGCTGCTCAATCGCACCACCCGCCGCATCGCGCTGACCGACGAGGGGCGCGCGTACTACGATCGCGCGCGCCGCATCCTCGGCGACGTGGCGGACGTGGAGGCCGCGGTGTCCATGAAGCAGGGCCGTCCGCGCGGCCGGCTCGCGATCGGCTCCTCGGTCCTGTTCGGGCGGCTGCACCTGGCGCCGCTGGTCGCGGAGTTCCTGGCGCTGCATCCCGAGATGAGGATCGAGCTGCTCATGCTGGACCGGGTGGTGAACCTGGTCGAGGAGGGCCTCGACGCGTCCATGCGGATCGGCGTGCTGGCGGATTCATCGCTGGTCGCGATCGAGGTGGGCCGCACGCGCCGAGTGGTGTGCGCGAGCCCGGCTTTCGTGAAACGCCACGGTGTCCCCCGCGCCCCGGCGGACCTCGCGCGCCATCCCTGTATACGCTTCAGCGGCCTCGCTTCCGGCGACTGGGAATTCCGCTCCGGCGGCAAGCCGGTGCGCGTGCGCGTGGAAGGACCGATCGCCACCAACCAGATCGACGCGGCGATCGACGCCTGCGTCCAGGGGCTGGGCTACGGGATGTTCTTCTGCTACCAGGTGATCGCGCACGTGCGCGCCGGCCGCCTGCGCTACGTGCTCGAGGCCCACGAGCCCGAGCCGGTTCCGGTGTCCCTCGTCTATCCCCAGGCGCGGCTCGTCTCCGCGCGCCTGCGGGCCTTCATCGACTGGATCGTGCCGCGTCTGAGACAGCGCTTGGGCGCGCAGCCTTCCTGAGGCGGAGGGCGCCGCAGGTATAACGTCTCAGATAAAGCGTCTCAGGTACTACGTCTCAG
>CAZOQY010000237.1:0-5188 GCA_964581835.1 uncultured Streptomycetaceae bacterium
CCCTTCTTGCCCTTGCTCTCGGTCGCCGGGGCGCTGTTCTGCCACCACCACCACGCGCCGTAGGCACCCGCCGCAACCGCGACGAAAATGACCGTCATCCAGATTCTCTTCATCTTTGTCCCGGGAAAGTTGTCCTGTCGCTGGCGCCGATCGCCAGATTGAGGCGGGCGACCGCCGTGAACCAGTCCAGGTATGACTGGATGCGCTGCACCCGGGCATTGGACTCTTCGACCTGCGCCGTAATCAGGTCAAGCAGCGAACCGAAACCCGACTGGTAACGGGCCAGCGTCGCCTCTGCCGTCTGCTGAGCCGCGCGCACCTGCACCTCCGTCGAGCTGACGCCCCCGGCCGCCGTCTGCACGTCATAGTAGGATTGCCAGACCTCCAGCTCGGTCTGGCGAAACAGCACGTCGCGCGAAGCTTCCGCCTGAGCTGCGCGATCCTCAGCCTGGCGTACCGGGTAGGTGTGGTTGAAGCCGGTAAAAATCGGGATGCGCAGATTGAGCAGGACGATGTTGGTTTCGGTGAACGGGCGGCCATGATTGTAAAAAGTTCTTCCCGTCGTCGCGTCAATCGTGAGCGATGGCAACGTGCTGCGGGCAGCCGCATCCGCGGAAGCGCGCGCCGCACGCGCCTGCGCTTCGGACCCGACCAGGTCGGGACGGCTCGCTTTCGCGCGCTGCATGATTTTGTCGAGCGACTCGGCGATCTCGCGGATGGGCGGCGCGCTCTCGAGCATCTGGATCCTGATGGTGGCATTCACCGGCAAGCCGATCGACGAAGCGAGTGCCCCGCGTGCCTTTTCGAGTTCGCCACGGCTGCGCGTCAGGTTGAGGCGCCCCTGCGCGACCTGTGTTTCAGCGCGAAACACGTCGGCAACCGTCGCGAGACCGCCCTCGCGACGCCGCTGGGTCGCATCCAGCGAGGTGCTGACACTCTTCAGGAACAACTCGTTCGCACGGACCAGCTGTTCCGTGCCAAGCACGCGGAAATAGGCCTGCTCGACCTGGAAAACCACGTCCTGCAGCACCCGGTTCTGCGCAAGAGCTGCCGCCAGCGCCTGGTACTCCGCCGCCTGAACACGGCTATCGCCCGCGCCGAAATCGAACAGGAGATAGCTCAAGGTGACCGCCGGTCCGTAGCGGTTGAGCCAGGGATTCTGGTTCCCGGTCTGCCCACCCGTTTCGCTGCGCTGCCCGCTCAACGTAGCGGTAATTTGCGGCAGGTCGTCGGCGCGCTCGATGCCGAGGGCCGAAGCCGCTGCCCGCGCGGCAAACCAGGCCTGCCGCGTCCGGGGATTGTTCTGCAGCGCGAATTCCGTCAATTCCGGCAGCGTCAACGGCCGGTCTGCGCGCGGCAGGGATGCAATGGGCGCATCCGGAACCTGCGGTAAATCGAACGGGGATTGCCACTTGACGCCAGGAGCAGCGGGCAGGTAGCGCTCGGTATCGAAAGGGTCCCGGATACCCGCCCCCGGCGCCGCGGTTGGCGCAATGAGCGCGGTGCCCAGCAACAGTACCCTCAGGTACGTCGAACTCTGGACCAGAATAATTCCCTCCAAGAACCCATGAGCCGCAGCTGCCGGGTCCTCCAGGAGGTTATTTTTATCCGGCGCTTCTGTTGCGGGAAACAGCTGAGCGGGCAAATCATAGCACACCGTTTTTTCCATGCCAGTCCGGCCAGTTAGCGCGGGTTTCCCCGTACGGGAATGCACCAAATCGAAGAATCTTATCCCGCAATAAAATTAAACCGCTTTTTGCCGTCCGCACGCATGCTAACCTCCTGCGTCCAAACAAGAACTCGTCTGCTCGCCCCCGATATGCCAGGCCTTGTCCATCCCCATGGTGGCGGTCAACTCAAGACGTTGCTGCTGACGGGGTCCGGACTCGCCGAGGAAACCGGGAGAGCCCGCTCGCTGCCCCGGGTCGCCATCAGTTCGCGCGAGAAGGGCGACCTCATCATGCTCGGCATCGGCGGCTTCACCCCGCTCGAGGGCTTCATGACGCATGCCGACTGGAAGGGCGTTTGCGATGACATGAAGACCGCCGCCGGTCTGTTCTGGCCGATCCCCATCACTTTGTCCGCCAGCCGGCAGGCGGCGGACGCAATCAAGACTGGCGATGAAATAGCGCTGACCGACCGCGACACCGGCGAGATCCTTGCCATCATGACCGTGCGCGAGAAATACGGCATCGACAAGGCGCACGAGTGCAAATCGGTGTTTCGCACCGCGGACCCCGGGCATCCCGGCGTGAAGATGGTCATGGAACAGGGCGAGGTCAACCTGGCCGGGCCGGTCAAGGTTCTGTCGCAAGGCGATTACCCCGAAAAATACGCCGGCCTCTACATGACGCCGGCGCAGACGCGCGCGGCGCTGGAAGCGCAAGGCTGGTCGACCGTTGCCGCGTTCCAGACGCGCAACCCGATGCACCGCTCCCACGAGTACCTGGCGAAAGTCGCGATCGAGGTCTGCGACGGCGTGCTGATCCATTCCCTGCTCGGTAATCTCAAGGCCGGCGACATCCCGGCAGAGGTTCGTACCCGCACGATCGCCGTGCTCATCGAAAAATATTTCGCGAAGAACACCGTGGTCCAGTCCGGCTACCCGCTCGACATGCGCTACGCAGGCCCGCGCGAGGCCCTGCTCCACGCCCTCTTCCGCCAGAATTACGGTTGCTCCCATCTCATCGTGGGCCGCGACCACGCCGGCGTGGGCAGCTATTACGGCCCGTTCGACGCCCATCGCGTCTTCGATGAAATCCCGCGCGATGCCCTGCTGACCAAGCCGCTGAAGATGGACGTGACGTTCTGGTGCTACCGCTGCGGCGGCATGGCCTCGGGACGCACCTGTGCCCACGGCGATGCCGACCGGCTGCAGGTCTCGGGCACGCAGCTGCGCAAGTGGCTGTCGGAGTCGAGCCCGGTGCCGGCGGAGTTCAGCCGACCGGAGGTGCTGGAAGTGCTGCGCGAATATTACGCAACACTCGGGTAAACGGCCGGGACAAGGCCCTATGGTTTTTTCGGCGTCTTGTATTCGGCTTCCTTCTGGAACGTTTTCCAGACGGTTTCGAAGCCAACGAAGCCCTTTTCGGTTGGCGGCATCTGGCGCGTCGTGTAGAAGGGCGTAACGCCGTCAGGAATCTTGGCGGGAGGCTGCTTCTGCTCGCTCATAGGTCACCTTTCCTTTAAACAGGTCTCAAAAGCGACGCCTCTATCTGGGCGCCCGCATGGATCGCTCCGCCCGCTCTTGCCTCTTCGTCAGTCGCGTCGCGCACGGTCAGGATCTCCAGCGTAAAGAGGATCTCCCTCCCGCAAAGCGGATTGTTGCCATCAACCGTCAGTTTCTCATCATCCACATGCGTCACGAGGAAACTGCGGGTCTGGCCCCGGTCGTTCTCCATGAGGATGGAGGTGCCGACCTGCCGGTACTCCTCGGGGACATTCTCGACGTCATCGGTGAAGACCAGCGATTCGTCCCGCGGGCCGAAGATCTGGTTGCCGTCGATCGGCACCTCGATGACGTCGCCGGCGAACTTGCCAAGGAGCGCCCCGTGAACCGAAGGGGCCAGGATCTCGTTGTGCCCGTGGACATAGCCCAGAGGGAACTCGACCCGGGTGAGGACGTGGCCCGTAATTCGGTCAGTCACCTTGTAGGTGAGTTCGACGAACATGCCGTCGCGGATTCGTTCAGAAGATGGAGGCACCGAAAATCCTGACCTTTCCATCCTCATAGCCGAGGACCAGCCTGCCCAGCCATTCGCCCGGCTTCTTGGTGCTCCGCTGGCGATACAGAACCGTCACGTGCTCGCCCCGGCGGATGATGCCGAGCGCGTCGGAGTCCTCCGAGAGGTTCCTCGCCAGCTCGCTGTTGGCGAATTGGTGGCCGGCGGCAACCTGATCCATGGCAAGCGCGAAGGTGCTGGAGAAGTTCCGCGCGAACTCGCCGTACTTGCCTTCGTTCGAGGACTTGACGAGGTCGCGCCACAGCGGCTTGGCCAGCGTGAATATTTCCTCATCCGTCTTCTCGACAATATTCACACTGCTACTTGCCATCCCCGACCAGGTGATACAGGGGCGCCTTCTCCATGGTGTACTCGCCGGTCTTCGGGTCGCGGCGCGACACCGTCAGCACGTGCCAGTTCGCGTCGTCCACCTTCATGGCGTCGCCCCGGTAGTAGTAACCCGGCCAGCGGGTCTCCTTGCGAAACAGCGTGTGCTGCGTGACGCATTCGGCCGCGCGGTGGCGGTGCTTCAATTCCCACGCGCGCAGCAATTCATGGATATCCTTCGCCGCCAGGTTCTCGAGGTCCTCCTCCATGATCTTCAGCTTCTTGAGGCCGATATTCAGGAGCTTCTCGTTGGTCATGTAGTTGACGGTCACGCCGCCGCAATACTCGTCCATCAGCTTCTGCAGGCGGTCCAGGCCCTGCTTGGGATTGATGTAGTGCGGGTTGACGTCGCCCGCCACGATCGCATTGCGGTAGATCCTGTAATGCTCCAGGGGCTTGTAGATCTCTTTCCTGCGACGTTCGATCTGCGCATCGGATACGACAATGCCTTCGCCCTTGCCGTCGTCGATGTACTTACAGGCGGCCTTGGCGGCCAGCCGCCCCTCGGTAAACGACCCCGACGAGAAGGCGTGCGGCGTGCCGCCGACCGCGTCACCGGCGCCGAACAGCCCCTCGATCGTGGTCATGCGGTTGTAGCCCCAGAAATACTCGGGAGGGGAAACGTCCTCGGGACCCGAGCACCAGGCGCCCGAACCGGTCGCGTGCGAGCCCATCACGTAGGGCTCGGACGTGGTCAGCTCCGGGTTTTCGTTCCTGGGATCCACATCGGTCGCCGCCCATAGCACGGCCTGGCCGATGGTCATGCCGAGGAAGTTCTCCCAGCCGACCTCCTCCAGGTGCGGATCCTGGAAGGCGCGCATGGTCACCATGTGAATGGGGCCGCGGCCGGCATTCACCTCGCTGATGATGCAATGGTTGCGCAGACAGGTCGGGATCGGCCGGTGGGTCAGGTGCGACGCCTCCGGGTCGAGGTACTCCTTGCCGACCATCTTCTGCAGCTCGGGGAACCACTTGGATTCGTACTCCTCGCCCAGGCAATTCTGCGTGTAGGTCTTCAGGTGCAGGAAGTAGGCGCCGACCGGGCCATAGCCGTCCTTGAAGCGCGCCAGCACGATGCG
>CAZOQY010000238.1:0-5147 GCA_964581835.1 uncultured Streptomycetaceae bacterium
CCAGCTCGATCTCGAGGACGCGGTGCCGCCCGCCGAGAAGGAGAAGGCGCGCACGCTGGTCGAAAAGAACGCGGCGCGCGTGCGCCGCGGTGGCGCTGATGTCGTCGTGCGCATCAACCAGCCGCTGTCGCTCGCGGTGCGCGACATCGAGCACAGCATCTGCCCGGACGTGGACGGCATCGCGGTCACCAAGGCCTCGGGCGTCTCGCACCTGCAACTGCTCGACGAGCTGGTGAGCGGGCTGGAGCAGAAGCGCGGCATGACGCCGGGCCACACCCGCTTCATCACCATGATCGAGACGCCGGAGGCGTTCTTCCGCATCCGCGAGATCACCACCGCGAGCCGGCGCATCATCGCCTGCAACATCGGCGGCGAGGACTTCGCGCTGAACTGCAACATGCAGCCTACCGGCGAGGCGCTGTTCTATCCCAAGCAGCACATGATCCTCGCCGCCAGCGCCGCCGGCATCATGCCGCTCGGTTTCGTCGACAGCGTCGCCGGGTTCGGCGACTGGGAAAACTTCCGCCGCATGGTGCGCCGCTCGCGCGATTTCGGCTTCATGGGCGCGGGCTGCATCCACCCCGGCCAGGTCACCATCGTCAACGAGGAATACAAGCCCGGCGCCGAAGAAGTCGAATACGCGCGCAAGGTGATCCGGCTGGACAAGGAAGCGGCGGCGGCCGGGCGCGGCTCGTTCCAGATCGACGGCAAGATGATCGACATCCCGGTGGTGGTGCGCGCCGAGCGGCTGATCCGGCGTTTCGAAGCGATCAAAGCGCGCGAAGCAAAGACGCTCGCCGCCGCGTGACGGTATTACCGGCGACCCGCGACTCGTGACCCATGACCGGATCTAGGACGAACATCCCATGACGCAAGACCTGGAAAAGCTGAAGGACTGGATCGGCAACAAGGAGTCGGATACCGATTACGTCACCGTCCCCGCCGTGCACCGGCTCGCCGCGACGCTGGACCGCGCCGACCCGATGCCGAAGACGGGCGACCCGCTGCCGGTGGGCTGGCACCAGATCCTGTTCCCGCGCGTGGTGCGCCAGTCGCAGATCGGCGCCGACGGCCACCCGGAACGCGGGGACTTTCTGCCGCCGGTGCCGCTGCCGCGCCGCATGTTCGCCGGCAAGCGCATCTCCTTCCACGCGGATCTCCGCGTCGGCGACGAAGTGCGCCGCGACTCCGTCATCCAGGACGTCGTCATCAAGCAGGGCCGCACCGGGCAGATGGTGTTCGTGACGATCAAGACCGACATCACGAGCCCGCGCGGGCTCGCCATCACCGAGGAGCAGGACGTCGTCTACCGCGAAGCCGCGCCCGCCGGCACGCCGCCGCAGCCGCCGCAGCCGGCGCCCGGGAAAGCGGTGTGGAGCCGCGTGGTGACGCCCGACCCGGTGATGCTGTTCCGCTACTCCGCCCTGACTTTCAATGGCCACCGCATCCATTACGACCTGCCCTACGTGACGCAGGTGGAAGGCTATCCCGGCCTCGTCATGAACGGCGGCCTGACGACGCTGCTCGCGTTCGAACTCGCGCGCACCCACGCCTCCACCCCCATCCGGCACATCGCCTCGCGCAACGTGCGCGCGCTGTTCGCCAACCAGCCGATCACCCTCGCCGGCGAACCCTCGACCGACAACAGGACCGCGAAGCTGTGGGCGCTCAACCCCGACGGCGCCCTCGCCCTGAGCGCGGAAGCGGAGTTCAAATGATCCGCCTCACGCCTCACGCCTCACTCCTCACGGGATTCTGAACATGGCAGGCGGTCCGCTGGAAGGCGTGCGCATCCTCGACCTGACCTCGGTCGTGGTCGGGCCGCTCGCCACGCAGATCCTCGCCGACCACGGCGCCGACGTGATCAAGGTGGAGTCGAAGGCGGGCGACCTGGTGCGCGTACTGAACGGGAAATCGGTGACGCCCGGCATGGGCGCCAAGTTCCTGCATCTCAACCGCAACAAGCGCAGCATCGTGCTCGACCTCAAGGACGCGAAAGGCCGCGCGGCGCTGATGAAGCTGGTCGAGCGCACCGACGTGATGATCTGGAACAACCGCCCGCAGTCGATGGCGCGATTGAAGCTTTCCTACGAAGACGTGCGCCGGATCAACCCGAAGATCATCTATTGCGGCATGTTCGGTTTCGGCCAGGGTGGGCGCTACCGCGACAAGCCCGCCTACGACACCATCATCCAGGGCTCGGCCGGCATGGCGGCGCTGCACCACCGCGCCGGCGGCGAGCCGCGCTTCGTGCCGATGGTGGTGGCGGACAAGACGGTGGGACTGATCGCGACGCAGATGATCGCCATGGCGCTCTACGGGCGCACGCGCACCGGAGAAGGCTGCTCGATCGAGATTCCCATGTTCGAGAACTTCGTCAAGTTCGTGCTGGAAGAACATCTGTATCTGAAAACTTTCCTGCCGCCACTGGGCGGCACCGGCGACCCGCGCCTGCTCGACCCGCTCGGCAAGCCGGTCCCGACGAAGGACGGCTGGATCTGCATTTCCGCCAACACCAACGACCAGGTGTTCGCCTTCTTCGACGCGATCGGCCGGCCGGAGCTGAAAACCGATCCGCGCTTCTCCACCATCCCCGCGCGCTTCGCCCACGTGAACGAGTACTTCCAGGTGCGCATGGAATCGCTCAAGGTGAAGACCACCGCCGAATGGCTCGGGATCTTCGACCGCTGCGACGTGCCGGCCATGCCGTACCACACGCTCGACAGCGTGATCGATGACCCGCACCTGGCGGACGTCGGGTTCTTTGAGATGAAGGAACACCCGACCGAGGGCCAAACGCGCGTCATGCGCTCGCCGAACCGGTGGTCCACCGGCACGCGCCGCGAGTGGAACCCGGCGCCCAAGCTCGGCCAGCAGAGCGTCGAGATTCTGCGCGAAATCGGCTATAGCGATGCCGACATCGACGCAATGATCGCCGGCGGCGTCACGGTGGACGGACGCCTCAAGAAACAATGATGAACGATGAATGCGGAATGATGAACGAAGTCGAGGCCCCTGCCGGAATAATCGTAAGCTGTCTGCTGTAAACTATGACGCCCGCAAAACGTTAATCCGCATTCTTACAATACTGTTCAGCCATCTACTACGGAGAGTCCCATGCACAGTTCGATATCACCAGCCGTCCGCCTGTTTGGCACGGCGCTCGTCACCCTGGCGCTCGCCCTGCCCGGCGCCGCGGCGGCGCAAAACAAGGAGTACGTGCCGCAGGTCGGCCAGGAAGGCAAGGACGTCATCTGGGTGCCGACGCCGCAGGCGCTGGTCGAGCGCATGCTCGACATGGCGAAGCTGACGCCGCAGGACATCCACTACGACCTCGGCAGCGGCGACGGCCGCACCGTCATCACCGCTGCCAAGCGCGGCGTCCAGGCCGTCGGCGTCGAGTTCAATCCCGACATGGTCAAGCTCTCGGAGCGCGCGGCCGCCAAGGAAGGCGTCTCGGCGCGCGCGAAGTTCATCAACGGCGACATCTTCCAGACCGATTTCAGCCACGCCACGGTCCTCACGCTCTACCTGCTGCCGAGCCTGAACCTGAAGCTCCGCCCGACCATCCTGCGCATGAAGCCGGGCACGCGCGTCGTCTCGCACGCCTTCAGCATGGACGACTGGCAACCCGACCAGACCGACAACGTCGAGGGTCGCACCGCCTACCTGTGGATCGTGCCGGCGCCGGTGGAAGGCACCTGGCGCTGGAGCGTTTCCGGCAGCGGCCAGAAGGATTACGAACTGGTCCTGCGCCAGCAGTTCCAGCAGGTCGAGGGACTGGTCAAGCTCGACAGCGGCAAGATGGGGCAGCTGCGCAACGTCAGGCTCGTCGGCGACCAGATCTCGTTCTCGATTCACGAGATCGCCGGCGTCACCGGCACCATCCGCCGCGATTACACCGGGCGCGTGTCCGGCAACACCATGCAGGGCACGTTCAAGCTGCCCGACACCGGCGCCGAAGTGAAGTGGACCGCCACTCGCGCCAATTGAGCCGGCCCCGATAAGGAAAACGGCGCGGGCCTCCGCGCCGTTTTTCTTTCTTATAATCCCCTGACTTCCGTCATCGGAGAAAGAAAATGACACAGAAAGCATCCGGCGTCGCCATCATTGGCGGCGGCATCATGGGCGGCGACATCGCCGTCATCTTCGCCGCCGCCGGCTGGAACGTGCGCGTGATGAGCCCGTCGCAGAAAACGCGCGACGCGCTGCCCGCGCGGCTGGCCGCCGGCCTGAAGAAGCTCGGGGCGCCGGCTTCCGCCGCGGCCAACGTCACCACCTGCGCCGCGCTCGCCGACCTGCCGTGGCAAGGGATCGACCTCGTCGTCGAGGCCGCGCTCGAGGATCTGGCGCTGAAGCAGAAGCTGTTCGCCGAGATCGAAACGCTCGCCCGCCCCGACATCCCGCTCACCACCAACACCTCCAATTTCCCCATCGGCGAAGTCGGCAAAAAGCTCAGGCACCGCGGCCGCGTGGCGGGGCTGCACTTCTTCATGCCGGCGCACCTGGTGCCGCTGGTGGAGATCGTCAGTTCCGACGCCACCGACCCAAAAGTGGCCGAAGGCCTGGTCAAGCTCATGAAGGAGATGGGCAAGGCGCCGATCTGGGTGAAGAAGGACGTGCCCGGCTTCGTCGGCAACCGCCTGCAGCACGCCATGATCCGGGAGGCGCTGTGCCTCGTCGGCGACGGCATCGTCTCGCCGGAAGGCATCGACGACGCCGTGCGCTACGGCTTCGGCTTCCGCTTCATCGCCTGCGGCCCGATGTTGCAGAAAGAGATGTCGGGCTGGGACACCAACGCCACCGTCGGCGAAGCGCTGTGGCCGCACCTCTACTCCACCACCGTCTACCCGTCGTTCGTGAAGGACATGCTGAAGCAGGGCCGCGCCGGCATGAAGGCGAAGCACGGCTTCTGGCAATGGACCGACGAATCGATCGCGAAGGAAAAAGCGCGCATCGAGCGCTGCCTGCAGGCGGGCCTGGAAATTCTCAAGTCCGATTAAATCCGGACGCTGCGCGCCGGTTTAATTCCGCGCGTTCGAACGGATGGAAAAAGCCACCGTTCAACGCGCGGCAATAAGAAAGAAGGAAGTGGTGGCCGGGGACGGAATTGAACCGCCGACACAGAGATTTTCAGTCTCCTGCTC
>CAZOQY010000239.1:0-5117 GCA_964581835.1 uncultured Streptomycetaceae bacterium
CGGAAGGGGTGCGCAGGTTGTCCTCGAGGACGTAGAAGGCTTCGGTCCCGGTCTGCACCACGTCCACGCCCGCGACGTGTACGTAGACGTCGACCAGCACGTCGAAGCCGCGCATCTCGGGGCGGTAGAGCTTGTTGCCGAGCACGTGCTCGGCGGGGATCACGCCGGCGCGGAGGATATCCTGCCCGTGGTAGATGTCCTTGAGGAAGGCGTTCAGCGCGCGCAGCCGCTGGCAGGCGCCGTCGTTGATCTTCTTCCACGCGCCGGGCTGCATGATGCGGGGAATGATGTCGAAGGGGATGGCGCGCTCGACGCCGGACTCGTCGCCGTAGACGGCGAAGGTGATGCCGAGCCGCGTGTAGAGCGCGTCGGCTTCCCGCTGCTTCTGCAGCAGGTGCTCGACCGCCGTCGCTTCCAGCCAGCGGGAGTACGACTCGTAGTGGGCGCGGACGCGGCCGTCCTCGCCGTACATCTCGTTATAGAATGCCGGCCTTTTTGCGCTGCCGGCCCGGGCTGTCTGGACGTTGCTCATGACTTGCCGAATACAAGCAACCGTTGTGCCAAATGCCTGTCGTATGCCTGCGGACAGGGGTTTATCGAAACGGCGCGTTCGTTGCCGGCCGTGTTTCGCACCAAACTGGAGAATAGGCAGAAGATACGCTCGAATAGGGTGCATTGACAGCATTGGGAAATCCGGTTGGCGCAATGAGCGCCAACCGGGTTTCCCTATAAATATTAATTAATACAAAGACATGAATAAGGTGTCTCACCTGAAGCTGGTGCGTCCCCAGGCTGCCGAAGAGCTGGCCGGCCACCTCGCGCCTGCCGGTCGCGAGGTCGTGCAGGCCGCGCTGGCGCTGGCGGAACAATGGTACGGGGATGCCCGGCTTGCGAGTGGCGAGCCCGCGCTCGGACACGCCCTGGGTGCGGCCACGCTCGTCTCCGAATTGAAGCTCGACGGGGAAGCGATCGCCGCCGCGCTGCTCGCGCCGGTGGCGGAAGTCTGCCCCGGGCGCCTGCCGGCGGTGCGGGAGCAGTGCGGCGCGACCATCGCAGAGCTGGTCGACGGCGTGGCGAAGATGGCGCAGATCCACGCGCTGTCGGGGCGCGCGCCCGCCGCCCAGGCCGCCGGGCAGGAAGCCCAGTTGGAGGCGCTGCGCAAGATGCTGCTCGCCATGGTGCAGGACATGCGCGTGGTGCTGGTGAAGCTGGCCGGGCACACGCAGGAACTGCGGTTCGCGGTGCGTTCCGGCGACGAGGCCGCGCGGCGCGCGACCGCCGTTCTCACCACCGACGTGTTCGCGCCGCTCGCCAACCGGCTGGGGGTGTGGCAGCTGAAGTGGGAGATGGAAGATCTCGCGTTCCGCATCCTCGAGCCGGAAACCTACAGGCGCATCGCGCGGCTGCTCGACGGCAAGCGCGTGGATCGCGAACGCTACATCGAGAACGTCATCGCGCAGCTGAAAGGCGAGCTGGTACGCGCCGGCATCGCGGCCGAGGTCACCGGCCGGCCCAAACACATCACCAGCATCTACCGGAAGATGAACGTCAAGTCGGTCGATTTCGAGTCGCTGTACGACGTCAGGGCCGTGCGCATCCTGGTCGAGGACGTGAAGGATTGCTACGCGGCGCTGGGGCTCGTGCATCACTTGTGGACGCCGATCCCGAAGGAATTCGACGATTACATCGCGAAGCCCAAGAGCAACCTGTACCGCTCGCTGCACACCGCCGTGGTCGGCCCGGAGGAGAAGGCGCTGGAAGTGCAGATTCGCACCCACGAGATGCACCGGCATTCGGAACTGGGGGTCGCGGCCCACTGGCGCTACAAGGAAGGCGCGCGCGGCGACGCGGATTACGACCGCAAGATCGCCTGGCTGCGGCAGGTCCTGGAGTGGCGGGACGGGGCCGGGGATGCCGGCGGGCTGGCCGAGCGTTTTCGCACCGGCCTGTTCGAGGACACGATCTACGTGCTGACGCCGCGGGGCAGGGTCATCGCGCTCGCCAGGGGCGCCACGCCGGTGGATTTCGCCTACCACGTGCACACCGAACTGGGGCATCGTTGCCGCGGCGCCAGGGTGGACGGCGCGATGGTGCCGCTCAATACGCCGCTCGCGAACGGCCAGCGCGTCGAGATACTCGCCGCGAAGCAGGGCGGGCCGAGCCGCGACTGGCTGAACCCGGACCTGGGTTACGTGAAGGGCGCGGCCGCGCGCGCGCGGATCCGTCAGTGGTTCAATCGCCAGAACCTCGAGGCCGACGTGGCCCAGGGCAGGGCGCTGGTGGAGAAGGAGCTGCGGCGCCAGGGCATGACTGCGCTGGGCCTCGACCGGCTCGCGGCGCGGTTGGGCCATGCGAAAGCCGACGACCTGCTGGCCGAGGTGGGGCGTGGCGAAATACGCGGCCGCGAGCTCGCGCAGGCGGTGCGCGCGCTCGACCCGCGAGCGGAAGCGCCGGCGGCGGAGCCCGGCGTGGAACTGCCGCAGGTGCCGACACGCGCAAAGACCGCCGCGTCGCGCAAGGGCAGCGTGCTGGTCGTGGGCGTGGACCGGCTGCTGACGGTGCCGGCGAAGTGCTGCAAGCCGGCGCCGCCTGACGCCATCGTCGGCTTCGTCACGCGCGGGCGCGGCGTCACCATCCACCGCGCGGGCTGCGCTAGTCTCAAGCGGCTCGACGCGAAGCGGCGGATGAGCGCCGAATGGGGCGAGGCCGGCGACGCGGCTTTCCCGGTGGATGTCGAGGTGATCGCGGCAAGGCGCGCCGGCCTGCTGCGCGACATTGCCGATGCGTTGGCCCGGGAGCGGATACGCATCGTCGGCTCGCGCGCGGTGGAAGAAGAGGTCGCGGTGCGGGTGCGCTATACGATCGAGGTGGCCAACCTTGATCAGCTTGCACGCGTCTTGACGTTGATGCGGGAAGTGCGGGGCGTTGCCAGGGCTGCGCGTCGGTAACGCGCAGCCCAATATTGGACTTTCACTCGGTGAAGGCGAGTGAAAGTCCGGCCACGCCGGGCAGGCCCTCGTAGCGCGAGGACCAGGTCTCGCCCGGCGCGACCGGCATGGCGGCGGTGAGCGTGCCGGTGGTGATGACCTCTCCGGCGGCCAGCGGTTCGAATTGCGGTTGCCGTGACACGATATCGGCGAGAAAAGCGAGCGTGAGCGTGGGGTGGCCCAGCGCATTCGCGCCGACGCCGCGATCCACGATTTCGCCGTTCCTGCCGAGTGCCACGCGGCAATCCCGCAACGGGTCGACGAGGCGGGCGATGTCCTCGTCGCGCACCGCAACAGGCGTTCCGACGACGAGCCGCCAGTGCAGGGAAAAGTCGGCTATCGAGTCGGCGGGGTCGAACTTCCAGTCGGCGAAATGGCAGTCGACGATCTCGAAGCTCGGCGCCAGCCACTCGATCGACTCCAGTATCCGCGCCGGCTCGGTCTGGCCCGGCCGCACGGGTGATTTGAGCTTGAACGCGATTTCGGGCTCGATGCGCGGCTGCACGCTGCCCTTGAGGGAGACGGTGGCACGATCGCCCTGCGCGAATTGCACGGTCCGATCGTAGACGTGGGCCCAGATCGGGGCGGTGGCGCCGTATTGCGGCCAGATGTTGCGGTTGGTGAAGCCGACCTTGCGGCCGACGGTCTTCTCGCCGCGCGAGCGCCGGTGCCTGACGATGTCGGCCGCGACGTTGTAGGCGGCGTCGATGCCGAAGTGGGGATTGACGCTGACGATCGACGGGAGGATCGTGCCCCGGTCGAGGGCGTCGATCAGCTCATTGATGACGATACGGGAGAAGCGCATTCGGTAAGTGCCCCAGCTTGCCGGGTTTGCTTGCCCAAGTCCATGATTTTATTTGAACCAGCCGTTACGTTCCGCTACAATTCCGGTTCCCAGGCGCGTAGCTCAGTTGGCTAGAGCGCATCCTTGACATGGATGAGGTCGTTGGTTCGATTCCAATCGCGCCTACCAGTTGTTAGAGCCGGACGCTTCGCGCCGGTTTAACTCCACGCGTTCGAACGGACGCGATGCGCCGTTCAACGCGTGGGGCCGGCCGCGGCGCCGGTTTAACTCCGCGCGTTCGAACGGACTGACTGCCGTTCAACGCGCGGAATTGTTTTACAGGCACTGCATTTTATGCCGAATATTCGTCTGCCCGACGGCTCGGTCAGGAAGTTCGACCAGCCCGTGACGGTCGCCGAGCTCGCGCAGAGCGTCGGTGCCGGGCTTGCTCGTGCCGCGCTCGCGGGCAAGGTCGACGGCAGGCTGGTGGACACGTCGTACCGCATCGAGTCCGACGCGGACGTGGCCATCGTCACGGAGAAGGACCCGGAGGGGATCGACCTGCTGCGGCATTCGACCGCGCACCTGCTGGCGCACGCGGTGAAGGAGTTATTCCCGGAGGCGCAGGTCACCATCGGTCCGGTGATCGAGGACGGCTTCTACTACGATTTCGCCTACAAGCGCCCGTTCACGCCGGAAGACCTCGCCGCGATCGAGAAGCGCATGCAGGAGATCGCGAAGCGCGACATCCGGGTCGAGCGCCAGGTGATGCCGCGCGACGAAGCGGTGAAGTTCTTCAAGGACCAGGGCGAACTCTACAAGGCCGAGATCATCGCCGCGATCCCTTCGGCCGAGCCGATCTCGCTCTATCGGCAGAACAACTTCATCGACCTGTGCCGCGGGCCACACGTGCCGTCCACCGGGAAGCTGAAGGTGTTCAAGCTGATGCGGGTGGCCGGCGCCTACTGGCGCGGCGACTCGAAGAACGAGATGCTGCAGCGGATTTACGGCACTGCCTGGGGGAGGAAGGAAGACCAGGACGCCTACCTCAACCGGCTGGAGGAGGCGGAGAAGCGCGATCACCGCCGGCTCGGCAAGCAGCTCGAGCTGTTCCATACCCAGGACGAGGCGCCCGGGATGGTGTTCTGGCATCCCAAGGGCTGGGCCATCTGGCAGCGCATCGAGCAGTACATGCGGCGCGTGCTCGACGAGAACGGTTACGCCGAGGTGCGCGGCCCGCAGGTGCTCGACGTGTCGCTGTGGAAGCGCTCGGGCCACTGGGACAATTTTCGCGAGAACATGTTTTTCACCGAGTCGGAGTCGCGCGACTACGCGGTGAAGCCGAT
>CAZOQY010000240.1:0-5108 GCA_964581835.1 uncultured Streptomycetaceae bacterium
GGCGCTCCGTGCGCGCGCCTTGCTCGCCCTGCATCGGACAGTTCTCCGTCGCACCCGCCTGGCGGGCGCCGCGCTGGCCGTGGCCCTGGTGGGGGTCGGCAAGCAGTGGCGTCGCGGCGAGGGCGGCAGAGGTGAGGGTTGCGGCAATCAGCAGTTTCTTCATCATCTTCGTCTCCTTGAGGTTGGTTGGAAGCCCGCGGCCTCGTTGCGCTGCGTGCTGCTGGTTTTATCGGGGCTGAAGACGCGATGCCAAGGGGCGGATTTGTAACGCTTCGTAACGATGAGTATCTCGGCGTTACGGGGACACCTTGCGCAACCGCAGCGCGTTGGTGACGACGGAGACGGAGTTCATCTCAATTGCAGCACAGGCCGCAGGCTGAGAAATGTTCCTTCAGGTGAAAAGCGCAAGCCCGCCCCAGGCGCCTGCCGTCACGGCCGTCATCGCGGGAAGACATCGGCGAAAAAGATCACCGCCGCCGACTGCAAACGAGATTGCCAGCTTGAAAGCCACGTTGGCCGATATGGCAATCACGACCGCCGTCGCCACCTGGGTAATCGACAGCGTGCCGACGGCGAAGAGGCGCAGGGCCGAGAGCGTGATCGCGTCCACGTCGGTCAGGCCGGAAACCGCAGCGATTGCGTAAATTCCCTCGCTACCTGCCAGGTCCACGAGCCATGCCGACAGAAGCAGAACCGCCGCGTATATCGCAGCGAAACCGAGAGCCGGGCGCAACTCGGATGGGTTATTGATAGCCGGCACTGACAACGGCGACTCTTTGCTATTGCGCCGGCCGCCGAGCGCGTATGCCGCAGCGCCCGAGAGGAGGGCAACTCCCATAACCGGCCCTACTATGACGAGCGCGTTGGAGGCCACGACCGCGGTAATAATGGCCAGCCGCAGAAGGAGCACGAGATTCGCGGCGATGATTACTGTCGCCGAAAGATCGGTACTCACGCTCTGTACGCGCGCGTGGCGCGAAAAGGACAGCGTGGTTGCGGTACTCGAAACGAGGCCTCCGAATAGCCCGAGCAGCAGCGCCCCTTGGGCCGGGCCGATGACCCGCAGTGCAACATACCCGGCCAGCGACACGCCGCTGATGAGCACGACCATGAGCCAGATATGGCGCGGATTGAGCGCCGCATACGGCCCAAAACCGCGGTCGGGGAGCAGTGGCAGCACAACGAAAGTGACGACCGCGAACTGCAGAATGGAGACGAGATCGCGCCGATCCAGGCCGCGGGCGGCGCCGCGCAACTCAGTCTTGAAGTAAAGCAGGATCGTGACGAGAATCGCCAGTATCACCGCGAGCCTCGCGTAGCCCGACATCACCATCGCGGCCAGCAGGTAGCACGCTATTACGGCCGCGATGGTGGTCGTGCCGGGATCCCATTCGTGAAATTCCTCGTGATGGTGGTAGTACGCGGCGATCATGGTGAGAGCGACCGCGCCCAGCCCCACACTGATGATCGATGGCGCGCCGAAAACTTCGGCGAGCGCGGCGGATATCGCTCCGGACAGGGCCACGAGGGCGAAAGTTCGCAGGCCTGCCTTGGCTGTGGGGTTGCGTTCGCGTTCGAGGCCGATCAGCAGGCCGATTGCCAGCGCCGTGAGGAAGTCCGGCAGGCGGGTGAGCCCTTGGCCGGAAAGCCAGTCGAGATTCATGGTGATCGCGCCGCTTCAGCCCGGCCACTTCCAATCCCGGATTTCGGGCATATCCTCGCCATAGCGCTCGATGTAGCGCTTGTGATCCACGAGTTTGGCCATCAATAGCTGTCGAACACCAGCGGCGCGATCGGCAAGCCCGGGAACCCGGTTGATAACGTCGATGGCCAGGTGGAAACGGTCGAGATCATTGCGCACCACCATGTCGAACGGCGTCGTCGTCGTTCCTTCCTCCTTGTAGCCGCGCACGTGCAGGTTCCCGTGATTGGTTCGCCGGTAGGTCAGGCGGTGGATCAGCCAAGGGTAACCGTGGTAGGCGAAGATAATCGGCTTGTCGGTGGTGAAGAGCGCGTCGAATGCTGCGTCCGAAAGGCCGTGCGGGTGCTCTTCCCTGGGCTGCAGGCTCATGAGGTCCACGATGTTGACCACGCGAACCTTCAGCCCCAGCACGTGTCGGCGCAGCAGATCCACTGCCGCCAGCGTTTCGAGGGTGGGGACATCACCTGCGCAGGCCATGACGACGTCGGGGTCGGCGCCTGCATCGGTCGAGGCCCAATCCCAGATCCCGATACACGCGGTGCAGTGCTTGATCGCGGCCTCCATGTCGAGCCATTGGAGCTGGGGCTGCTTGCCGGCAACGATCACATTGACGAGATTGCGGCTGCGGAGGCACCGGTCGGTGCAGTGCAGAAGCGTGTTCGCGTCCGGCGGCAGGTAAACGCGGATGATATCGGCCTTCTTGTTGACGACATGGTCGATGAATCCCGGGTCCTGGTGCGAGAAGCCGTTATGGTCCTGGCGCCACACGTGCGACGTGAGAAGGTAGTTGAGCGACGCGATCGGGCGGCGCCAGGGAATTTCCCTGCTCGTGACCTTGAGCCACTTGGCGTGCTGGTTGAACATCGAGTCGATGATGTGGATAAACGCCTCGTAACAGGAAAACAGCCCGTGGCGCCCGGTGAGTAGATAGCCCTCGAGCCAGCCCTGGCAGGTGTGCTCGGAGAGGATTTCCATCACCCGCCCATCCGCAGCCAAGTGATCGTCGTCGGGTAAACGCTCGGCGACCCAACTGCGGTCGGTTACCTCGAACAGGGCGCCCAGGCGGTTCGATGCCGTTTCGTCAGGCCCGAAAACACGGAAGTTTCTGCTGCCCAGGTTCAATTTCATCACGTCGCGCAGGAACTTCCCCATGACGGCGGTCGCCTCGGCGGTATTTTGTCCCGGCCGCGCGACCGGCACCGCGAAGTCGCGGAAGTCAGGCAGCGTCAAATCCTGGAGCAGCAGGCCTCCGTTCGCGTGCGGATTCGCGCCCATGCGCCGAAGGCCCTTCGGGGCCAGCTCGCGCAGCGAGGGCCGCAGGCGGCCATCGTCGTCGAAAAGTTCCTCGGGCCGGTAGCTCTTCATCCAACGCTCGAGCAGCGCAAGATGCCCGGGTTTCGTGGCGAGCTCCGCCAACGGCACCTGATGAGATCGCCAATGGCCCTCGGTCTTCTTGCCGTCGACTTCCTTCGGCCCGGTCCAGCCCTTGGGGGTTTCCAGGACGATCATGGGCCAGCGGGGCCGTACCGGTCTGCCGCTCGCTCTCGCCTCGCGCTGGACCGCGCGGATCTCCTCGATTGCCGTGTCCAGTGTCCGGGCCATCTGCTGGTGCACCGCGGCGGGTTCCGAGCCCTCCACGAAGTATGGCTTGTAGCCATAGCCGGCGAACAGGCTTTCGAGTTCCTCGCGGCTCACGCGCGCGAGCACCGTGGGATTGGCGATCTTGTAGCCGTTCAGGTGCAGGATCGGGAGTACTGCGCCGTCGGTGATTGGGTTCAGGAACTTGTTGGAGTGCCAGGCGGCGGCGAGCGCCCCGGTTTCCGCCTCGCCATCGCCGACCACGCAGGCGACGATCAGGTCCGGATTGTCGAACGCCGCGCCGAAAGCATGGGACAGTGAATAGCCGAGCTCGCCACCTTCATGAATCGAGCCGGGTGTCTCGGGTGCCACGTGGCTCGGAATGCCGCCGGGAAACGAGAACTGCCTGAAGAGCCGCTTCATTCCCTCGGCGTCTTCCGATACGTCCGGATACACCTCGCTATAGGTACCCTCGAGGTAGACGTTGGCCACCAGCGCCGGCCCTCCGTGTCCGGGTCCGGCGACGTAGATCATGTCGAGGTCGCGCGCCTTGATTGCACGGTTGACATGCGCATAGATGAAATTGAGACCCGGTGTGGTGCCCCAATGGCCCAGCAGGCGCGGCTTGACATGCTTCAGCGCGAGCGGATCCCGGAGAAGGGGGTTGTCGAGGAGATAGATCTGGCCGACTGAAAGGTAGTTTGCCGCGCGCCAGTAGGCGTCGATGTCGCGAAGCTCATCCGGCGTCAGCGGTCCGTTCGTCATGGATTGCCTCCTGCGGATAAGCGCGCGCGCAGCACGTCGGCAATCGCCGGTATGACATCGATGGCGTTCGATGCGTGGGGTATCGTATTCGCCGTGATGACCCGTGCAGCGCCCGCGGCGACGAGTTCGTCATAAGCATTGCCCGCGAATACGGCGTGCACCCCGATGCATACCGGCGCGGCGAGACCGTGCCCGGACAGGTGATGGATCGCCGCCATCATGGTGCGTGCCGTGGAGATGATGTCGTCGACGAGTACCGGAGTGCGGCCGCGAATCGCGCCGGGATCTGGGATGCTGACCGATACGTCGCGATCTCCCCGGCGGATTTTTTCCAGAACGAGCCAGGGCGCGTTCGCACCGAGCGCAACTTCCGAAACCCACTGCTCGCTTTCACTGTCCGGGCCGATCAGGACCGGAGTGTCAACGTTGGCGCGTATCCACTGCGCGAGCAGCGGCGCGGCGTGAACGGCGACGCCTGGAATCGAATAGATGTCGTCAAGAGAGCTGCGGCGATGGAGATGGGGGTCAACCGTGACCAGCCAGTCGACGTAACGCGAAACCAGCTTCGCGAAATGGACGGACGTGATGCTTTCGCCGTCGTTGAAGCGCCGGTCCTGACGCATGTACGCCAGATAGGGCGCGACCAGTCCGATCTGCGCGGCGCCGAGCTCTCTCGCGGTTGCCGCCGCGAACAGCAGCGCAAGGACTTTCGGATCGGGCTCGTGCAAGCTGCATGCGAGCACGACGTTCCGTCCGTCAACCGGCGTTTCTATGCGCACGTAGGATTCGCCGTCGGGAAAGCGGCGAACCGTCATGCGGCCCGCTTCGGCGCGCAGCTTTCCGGCGAGCGCGGCGGCAAGCCGTTCGCTGCCCGGCAAGGCAAGGATGACCGGATTCATGATGGGGCGCCAACGCTCACAATGTCCGGGTGCGCTGTGACGTAGTCGAGCGCGTAATCGAGCTCGCCCGACGCTTCCGCGTGCACCGTGAACAGGGGCTGTCCGCGCTCGACGCGCGCACCGACCGGTGTATGGAGTTCCAGTCCGGCCGCCGGAGAGGACGG
>CAZOQY010000241.1:0-5088 GCA_964581835.1 uncultured Streptomycetaceae bacterium
ATTTCGCCGCGCGGATACGGCTTGCCGATGCGGGCCGCGAAATCCCCGCCGCTGAAGCGTGCGACGGCCGCGACGATGCGCGCCGCCTGCCGGCGTATACCCAGCTCCGCCAGGGCCCACGCGCCGGCGAACACCAGCAGCCAGACGATGGCAAGCGTCGCGAGCGCCTTCCGCAACTTCTCGTTCGCGGCGGCCAGCAGGTCCTGCTTTGAAACTCCGAGCAGGACGTGCAGGCCCGCATCCGGAAATCCGGGCAGCGTGCCGGCCGCCCAGATCCGCGAAACGCCGTCCGCCGTGATGTCGTCCCGCATGTTTTCGCCGGGTTGCTCCAGGACAAAGCGATGCAGCGCGGAGTCCGCCATGGAGGTGCCGCGCAGCCTGTCGCCGTCCGGATGCCAGGTGAGCACGGTGCCCTTGCCGTCCATCAGCGCGACGACCGAGTTCACTCGCGGCAACGACCGGGAGCGCGACCGCATGTACTGCTCCAGGTTGAACGACGCGAGCAGCACGAAGCGGGGTTCGCCCGTATCGTCGCGCGCCGCGTAGGCAATCTGCAGCACCGCAGTGCCCGTCAGGCGGCCGAATACCGGCTCGACGGCGAGCGGCCCCGAGGCGCCGAGCGCGTCGTTGAAGTACTTGCGGTCGGTCAGGACCAGCTTGCGGCCGGTACGCAGGGAATCGCAGAACAGCTCGCCGTTCGGCCTGATCGTGAGTATGCCGGTGTACTGGGGGTGCGCCTTGAGCACGTCGGCGAGGAAGAGCGAGCACGAGGCCGGATCCTGCGTGTCGAAATCACGCGCCCGCGACAACCCGTAATGCAACTGCGCCGTGCTGCGGACCGTGCCCGCCAGGTCCTGCGCGATCTGCCGCGTCGCGGCGGCCAGGTCCTGCCGCGCGTCGGTAATTTCCGCCTGTCGATCCTCAAGAAAAATCACGCCCACGACCAGCGCGGGTATCAGCGTCGCGAACAGGATCAGCAACAGCAGCCGCGCGCGGATGTTCAAGGAACAGGCTCCCCCGAGTCGTCGAACGGATTCATTTTACTACCCGCGGGTGGCGCGGCCCGTGCGGACCCCGCGTGCTAGAATTTTCGCGACCGTTTTCGTGACCGTGCCTCGTCAAACGACGTGAAATCCACCGAAGCCTACGCCCTGCTGTTCGAAGCCTGGCACGACCTGCGCGACGTCAAGGTGCTGTGGGAACTTGCCGTCATCGGCGCGAGCCTCGTGCTGGCCTGGTGGCTGAACCGCGCGGCCGCGCCGCGCCTTGCCCGACCCGATGCCAATTGGGCGGCGGGGCTGGGCGGGCTGCAGCGGGTGCTGTTCCCGCTCATCGCTCTCGTGCTGGCCCTGGTCGGGCGCGCCATCCTCGGCGAATGGCAGAGAACGCCGCTTCTCGGCCTCGCCGTCCCGCTGCTGGTCGCGCTGGTCCTGATCCGCGTCGTCGCCTACATGATGCGCATCACCTTCGCTCCGAGTGGCGCGCTGGCCGCCACCGAGCGCCTGATCGCCTGGATCGTCTGGCTCGGCTTCGCGGCGCACGTGACCGGGTTGACGCCGGCGCTGTTCGATTTCCTCGGAGAGGTCGGCTTCGGCGCCGGCAAGCAACGCATCACCCTGCGGCTGATTCTGGAGGGCACGCTGTCGGTGCTGGTCACGCTGCTGGTCGCGCTCTGGCTCGGCCGCCTGATCGAGGGGCGGCTGCTGCGCGCGGAAGCGCTCGAGATGAACCTGCGCGTCATGTTCGCGAAGCTCGCCCAGGCGCTGCTGGTGCTCCTCGCGGTCCTGATCGCGCTGCCCGCGGTCGGCATCGACCTGACCGTGCTCTCGGTATTCGGCGGCGCGCTCGGCGTGGGCCTGGGCTTCGGCCTGCAGAAAATCGCCAGCAACTACGTGAGCGGGTTCATCATCCTGATGGACCGTTCCGTCAGCCTGGGCGACGTCGTCACCGTGGACCGTTACTCCGGCGAACTCATCAAGATGACGGCGCGCTACGTGGTGGTGCGCAGCCCGGACGGGACGGAAACCCTGATCCCGAACGAGACCCTGGTCACGTCGCCGGTGGTCAATCTCTCGTACAGCGACCGGCGCGTGCGCGTAGCGGTGCCCTTGCAGATTGGTTACCGCGCCGATCTCAAGCTCGCGCTCAGGATCATGAAGGACGCGGCCGCCGGGCATTCCCGCGTCCTGCGCGAACCCGCCCCCGACGCGGTCATCAAGCAGTTCGCGGCCAGCGGCATCGACCTGGAACTGGGCGTGTGGATCGAGGACCCGCAACGGGGACAGGCCAACCTGCGCTCCGATCTCTACGCCGCAATCTGGGAGGCATTCCAGTCGCACGGTATCGAGATCCCCTATCCCCAGCGCGAAATCCGCATCGTCGGCGAAGCGCCGGAACGCCCGGCCTGAACCAACCCTTCCCCGGCGGGTCTTATCCTCGCTTCCGGTATGCGTCTGCCGGGGCCATTCTGATAATTACCATCAGAATCAATGGGCTGCGATTCACAAGTAGTTCGGGAGAAATTCTTTTCGCTATGCCTGAGGCGTGAATTTCAGTACACTGCGGCTCATCGGCGCGCCAGCAGCGCCTTGAGTCAGACTTCCACCGAGGAGGCCAATGTTTACAGGGGTTTGGGATCTGCCGTGGTGGGGCTACGTGGCCTATGCGCTCGTGGTCACCCACATCACGATCACCGCGGTCACCATCTATCTGCACCGTTGCCAGGCGCACCGGGCGCTCGACCTGCATCCGGCCGTCAGCCACTTCTTCCGCTTCTGGCTGTGGGTCACGACCGGCATGGTCACGAAAAACTGGACCGCGATCCACCGCAAGCACCACGCCAAGTGCGAGACGCGGGAAGATCCGCACAGCCCGCAGATCGAGGGCATCAACAAGGTGCTGTGGGAAGGCGCGGAGCTCTACCGCAAGGAAGCGAAGAACGCCGAGACCATGGAGAAGTACGGGCGCGGCACCCCCGATGACTGGCTCGAGCGCAACGTCTACTCGATACACGACCGCATCGGCATCGGCAGCATGCTCGTCGTCAATTTCGTCCTGTTCGGCTTCGTCGGGATCAGCATCTGGGCGATCCAGATGGCGTGGATACCGTTTTTTGCCGCGGGCGTGATCAACGGCATCGGCCACTACTGGGGCTACCGCACGTTCCAGCCGGAGGACGCCAGCACCAATGTTTCGCCGTGGGGCATCCTGATCGGCGGCGAGGAACTGCACAACAACCACCACGCCTACCCGAGTTCCGCGCGTTTCTCCAACCGCTGGTTCGAGTTCGACATCGGCTGGCTCTACATCCGCGTGCTGGAAACGCTGGGGCTGGCCCAGGTCAAGAAGGTCGCGCCGGAGATCAGGCTCGACCCCGCGAAGACCCAGTGCGACCTGGCCACCGTGCAGGCCGTCATCACCCATCGCTACGAGGTGATCGCCAAGTACGCGCAATCGCTGCGCCAGACCTGCTCCGACGAAATCCAGCAGCTCCGGTCGCGTGCGGTGAGCGTGGACTGGGCGGCAATGAAACGCACGCTGCATTTCGGCGCCGACGCGCTGCCGGCCAGCGAGCGCGCCAGGGTTGACGAGGCGCTCGGCAAGAGCAAGGTGCTCGCCACCGTCTGCACCATGCGCCAGGAGCTGGCGTCGCTGTGGCAGCGTTCGAATGCCTCCAAGGAGCAGCTGGTGCGCCAGCTCGAGGACTGGTGCGCGCGCGCGGAAGCGAGCGGCATCACCCCGCTGCAGGAATTCTCCCGCCGCCTGCGCTGCTACGCCTGAAACAGGCTCAAGACACAAGTTACAAGATTCAAGGTACGTAAAAAAGCCCGCCTGACGGCGGGCTTTTTCATTGATTCAAAAATCAAATAGCCGCGCTATTTGATTTTTGTTTCCTTGTAAACGACGTGCTTGCGCGCCACCGGGTCGAACTTCATCAATTCCATCTTGTCCGGCTTGGTGCGCTTGTTCTTGGTGGTGGTGTAGAAATGACCAGTACCGGCCGACGACTCGAGCTTGATCTTTTCACGCATGGATTGACTCCTGGAAAGCTATAAACGCTATCGTCTGTTGTAGGGGAGCATGAGGGGAGTCATCCCCTCATTCAATACCTGTCAGATTTGCTCGCCGCGCGCCCGCATTTCGGCGAGCACGACGTCGATGCCCTTGCGGTCTATGGTGCGCAGCCCGGCCGAGGTCAGGCGCAGGCTGACGAAGCGGTTTTCGCTCTCGACCCAGATGCGGCGGTACTGCAGGTTCGGCAGAAAGCGCCGCCGGGTCTTGTTGTTGGCGTGGGAAACATTGTTCCCCAGCATCGGCTTTTTGCCGGTGACTTGGCAGACGCGTGACATGGCTGGCTCCGGAATTCGCGAAAGCGGCGGATTCTACAGGGTTTTCGAACCCCGCTCAAGCACGGGCCAGGCGCCCCTGCCGTGCCCGTCTACCGCCGGCCCCGGTCCCGGAGGAACCCGCCACCGGACCTGCCTAACGCACGACCAGCACCGGGATCTTGCTGTGCGTCAGAACCTTGACCGTCTCGCTGCCGAGCAGCACCGCGTTCAAACCCTTGTGCCCGTGCGAAGCCATGACGATCAGGTCGCACTTGCGCCGGCGCGCGTGATCGATGATCTCCTCGTAGGGATGGTCGCCGACCGCCACCAGCCCCTCGCATTCGACCCCTTGCGCCTTCACGCGCTGCGCCAGTTCGCCGACCATCGCCTGCGCGGCGTGCCGGGCCTCTTCCTCGTGCTCCGATTCGATCTTCCGGTGCATCGCCCGGGGCGCCGCCCAGGGCTGGTAGTGGAGGTAAAAGTGCGAGATCACGTGGATGGCCGTCACTTTCCCTCCCGTGGATTTCACCAGCGCCACGCACTCCTTCAGCGCCCGCTCGGACAACTCGGAACCGTCAACCGGCAACAGGACATTCTTGTACATGGGGACTCCTTCCAGATGAGCATGCAGGGAAAAGCCTGCGCCCGTGACGGCCGGGAAGGTTGATCCAGGTCAAGCAATTACAACAAGCCGCGCTCCGCGAAGGACATCGCCGCGCCCGCGCCGATGACGAAGTGGTCGAGCACCTTCACGTCCACC
>CAZOQY010000242.1:0-5073 GCA_964581835.1 uncultured Streptomycetaceae bacterium
ATACCCCCTTCCTGCTTTCGCCTTTCCCCCTCCAACCTTGCAACTGCCGCAGGATTCCGGCCAGATCCGGAGTCCGGACATCGTTTACCATTCGCCCTTCACGGTTTTGACCTCCGGCACTCGTCGCCCGTCACTCGTCACCCGTCACCGAGACAAATGAAACCCAGCCACTCCGAGTACCATCAAATCCGCGGCCTGCGCTACCACGTGCGCACCTGGGGCGACGTCGCGGCGCCGCGCCTGTTCCTGCTGCACGGCTGGATGGATGTGTCGGCTTCGTTCCAGTTCCTGGTGGACGCGTTCTCGCGCGACTGGCACGTCGTCGCGCCGGACTGGCGCGGTTTCGGCCTCACCGAATGGACGCGCGAGCCGGGCTACTGGTTTCCCGACTACTACGCCGATCTCGAAGCGCTGCTCGACCTCTATCAGCCGGGCGCACCGGCCAACCTCGTCGGCCACAGCATGGGCGGCGTCATCGCTTCCGTCTATTCCGGCATCCGCCCGGAGCGGGTCGCGCGGCTGGTGTCCATGGAAGGCCTGGGGCTCGCGCGCCACGCGCCCGACCAGGCGCCGGCGCGCTACGCGGAATGGCTCGGCCAGCTGAAGGAACCGCCGGCATTCAAGCCGTACCGCTCCTTCGAGCAGGTCGCGGCAAGGCTGCAGAAGAACAACCCCCGCCTGTCCGCCGACCAGGCCGCGTTCCTGGCGCGGCACTGGGCAAAGCCGCTCGAATCGGGCGAAGTCGCGCTCGCCAGCGACCCGCGCCACAAGATCTTCAATCCCTACCTGTTCCGCATCGACGAGGCCATCGCCTGCTGGCGGCGGGTCACGGCGCCGGTGCTGCTGGTGTCGGGAAAGCTGTCCGATATCCCGGCGCGCATGAAGGACACCCCGGAGCAGCTCGCCGAGCGCAAGGGCGCGTTCCGCGACCGGCGCGAAGTCGAGATGGAAGATGCCGGCCACATGATGCACCACGACCAGCCGGGGCGGCTGGCGCGCCTGATCGAGGATTTCCTGCCCGGGAATTCATGATGGGCGCCTTGCCGTTTGTCTTGCTCGCCCTCGCGCTCGCTGCCGCGCCGGCGGGCCACGCCGCCGCGCAACGTCTCGAGACCGGTTCCGGCAGCTTCGTTTTTCCTTTCTTCACTGCGGGCTCATCGCGGGAGATCAAGGTCTGGTATCACCGGCCGGCCGGGGCGGGTCCCGATGCGCCGGTCGTTTTCGTGATGCACGGCACGGGCCGCAACGGCGAAGGCTACCGCCGGGCCTGGATCCCGTTCGCCGACGAAGGGCGTTACGTGCTGCTGGTGCCGGAATTCTCGCGGGCACAGTTCGCCGGCCATTACAACCTCGAACGCCTGTCCCGGCCGGACGGCACGCCCGTCCCGCGGGCGCAATGGCCCTACGCATCCATCGACCGCATTTTCGACGCGGTGCGCGCCGCCAGCGGCTTGAGCGCGCAGACCTACGACCTTTACGGCCACTCCGCGGGAGCCCAGTTCGTGCACCGGCTGGTGCTGCTGGTGCCGGACGCCCGCTACCGGATCGCCGTAGCCGCCAACGCCGGCTGGTACACCCTGCCCGACTTCGCCACAGCCTATCCGTACGGACTAGCCGGATCAGGCGCGTCGCCGGCGCAGCTGTCGAAAGCGCTTGGGCGCAAGCTCGTCTTGCTGCTGGGCGACCGGGACGTCGATCCGCACCATCCGGATTTGCGGCGCACGCCCGAGGCCATGCTGCAGGGCAGGCACCGCTTCGAGCGCGGCCAGGCCTTCTTTGCCAGAGCGCGGCGGGCGGCGGAAGCGGGCGCGCCGTTCGCCTGGTCGGTGCAGGTCGTTCCCGGCGTTGCTCACAGCAACGCCGGGATGACGCCGCACGCGGCGCGGCTGGTCGGTCTGCGGGAATAGCCCGCCCGGGCGGCGCGCTGGACAACCCCCGACCGTTGGGCTAGATTGAATTCCGCTTGCAGTCGAAATACCCCCTTACCAAACAACCCGTTAAGACAAGTCAGAGGGAGTCAGCCATGAAGCGAGTAACCGGATTGACCGTAGCGCTGTTTCTGGCCGGCGCCGTGTGCGGCACCGCCAGCGCGCAGGACACGTTGAAGAAGATCCGCGACACCGGCACGATCACGATCGGCCACCGCGATACCTCCATCCCCTTCTCGTACTACGACGACAAGCAGCAGGTCGTCGGCTACGCGATGGACATCTGCATGAAGATCGTCGACGCGGTCAAGGCCAACCTCAAGATGGCCAAGCTCGACGTGAAGCTCAACCCCGTGACCTCGGCGACGCGCATCCCGCTGATGGCGAACGGCACCATCGACCTCGAGTGCGGCTCGACCACCAACAACCTCGACCGCCAGAAGCAGGTCGCGTTCACGATCACGCATTTCGTCACCGCCAACCGCTACGTCGCCAAGAAGTCCTCGAACATCAAGTCGCTGGCGGACCTCAAGGGCAAGACCGTCGTGTCCACCTCCGGCACCACCAACATCAAGTGGGCGACGGAAGAAAACACGAAACGGAATCTGGGCATGAACATCATCGCGGCCAAGGACCACGCGGAATCGTTCCTGACGGTCGAGACCGGCCGCGCGGTGGCGTTTTTCATGGACGACATCCTGCTCTACAGCCTGGTCGCCAGTTCGAGGAACCCGTCCGAATGGGTGATCGGATCCGAGGCCTACACGGTGGAGCCGTACGGCATCATGCTGCGCAAGGACGATGCCGCGTTCAAGAAGGTCGTGGACGGCGCGGTATCGGCGCTCTACAAGAGCGGCGAGATCAACAAGATTTACGAGAAGTGGTTCCTGCAGCCGATCCCGCCCAAGGGCGTCAACCTCAACGTGCCGATGAGCGCCCAGTTCAAGAAGGTCGTGGGCAAGCCCACCGACTCGGGCGATCCAAAGGATTATCAGTAGTCGGCGTGTGCTGTTGAAAATGCGCGCGTTGCAGCGGACAAAAGGCCGCCCAACGCGCGCATTTTCATTGATGGTATCCATCCATAGAAGAAGCGGCCGGTGAACTACAACTGGAACTGGGGCATCTTCTGGCAGCCGGCGCCCGACGGCACCGGCGTCTACTTCTGGTGGTTGATCTCCGGCCTCGGCTGGACGCTGTCCACCGCCCTGCTGGCCTGGGCCATCGCGCTCTCCCTGGGGGCGATCGTCGGCACGCTGCGCACCACGCCGCACAGGTGGGTCGTCCGCCTCGGCAACGCCTACGTCGAGATCTTCCGCAACATCCCGCTGCTGGTGCAGATGTTCCTGTGGTACTTCGTGCTGCCGGAACTGCTGCCGAAAGCCCTGGGCGAGGCGATGAAGCAGATGGTGCCGCCGTGGGCGTCGTTCTGGCCTGCGGTGTTGTGCCTCGGTTTCTACACATCCGCGCGCGTGGCCGAGCAGGTGCGCGCCGGCATCCAGGCGCTGCCGCGCGGCCAGCACATGGCCGGCACCGCGCTCGGGCTCACGCTGCCGCAGGCCTACCGCTACGTGCTGCTGCCGCAGGCGTTCCGCATCATCCTGCCGCCGCTCACGTCCGAGTTCATGAACATCATCAAGAACAGCTCGGTGGCGCTCACCATCGGCCTGGTGGAACTCACGGCGCGCGCGCGCTCGATGCAGGAGTTCACCTTCCAGGTGTTCGAAGCCTTCACCGCGGCGACGATCATCTACGTCTGCGTCACGCTCGTGGTGGTGGTCGGCATGCGCTGGCTCGAAAAGAAGGTCGCGGTCCCGGGCCTGATCAGCGCCGGCGGCGCGCCGATGGCCGGGCACTAGCCCGAAGGGCGTGAATCGTGAATCGGAAACCAAAGACCCGCACATGAACCACGCAAAGAGCCGCCTGATTTCCCGGCACCCCACTCGCCATTTCCCATCCAGACGCACGGATGCGCCGGGTCGAATCACGAATCACCAATCACGAATCACGGATTGCTAGATGCTCAGCGGCTTCGACTTCGACGTCATCCAGCGCTCGGCCGGCTACCTGTTCCGGGAGGGGATGACGTTCACGCTGACGCTGACCGCGATGGCGATGGCGGGCGGCATCGTATTCGGCACGCTGCTGGCGATGATGCGGCTGTCGAGCTACCGCTGGCTCAACGTGCCGGCGGCGGCTTACGTCAACCTCATGCGCTCCGTGCCGCTGGTGCTGGTGATCTTCTGGTTCTATTTCCTCGTGCCATATATCGGCGCGTGGATCATCGGATCGAGCACCCCGATCCAGGTCGGCGCATTCTGGTCGTCCGTCATCACGTTCACCCTGTTCGAGGCGGCCTACTACTCCGAGATCATGCGCGCCGGCATTCAGTCCGTCCCGCGCGGGCAGGTGTCGGCCGGCCAGGCGCTCGGCCTCAATTACTGGCAACACATGGGCTACATCGTGCTGCCGCAGGCGTTCCGCAACATGCTGCCGGTGCTGCTCACGCAGACCATCATCCTGTTCCAGGACACGTCGCTGGTCTACGTGCTCTCGATCACCGACTTCCTCGGCGCCGCGGCCAAGATCGCGCAGCGCGACGGGCGGCTGGTGGAAATGTACCTGTTCGTCGCGGTGGTGTACTTCATCATCTCGTTTTCGCTGTCGTACTGCGTGAAGCGGCTGCAGGCGCGCATCGCGATCGTCCGCTGAATCCCGGAGCTTCGTCATGGCCATGATCGAATTCAAGAACGTGAGCAAGTGGTACGGCAACTTCCAGGTGCTCACGAACTGCAACACCCGCGTCGACAAGGGCGAAGTGGTCGTCGTGTGCGGACCGTCGGGGTCCGGCAAATCCACCCTCATCAAGTGCGTCAACGGCCTGGAGTCGTTCCAGCAGGGCGAGATCATCGTCAACAGCCAGTCGGTCGGCGCGAAGGAAACCGACCTGCCCCGGCTGCGCTCCATGATCGGCATGGTGTTCCAGCATTTCGAGCTGTTCCCCCACATGTCGGTCACCGACAACCTCAACCTCGCCCAGGTGAAGGTGCTGGGTCGGAGCAAGGACGAGGCGACGGCGAAATCGATGATGCTGCTGAAGCGCGTCGGCATGGATTCCCACGCCCACAAGTATCCCGGCCAGCTCTCC
>CAZOQY010000243.1:0-5052 GCA_964581835.1 uncultured Streptomycetaceae bacterium
CAGCGCCCAAGCCGGCGCCCGCGCCAGCGCCGGCGGCGGCACCCAAGCCGGCACCAGCACCAGCACCAGCGCCGGCAGCGGCAGCGCCCAAGCCGGTACCGGCACCCGCGCCAGCACCTGCGCCGGCGGCACCGGCGGCAGCGCCCAGGCCGGCGCCAGCCCCGGCAGGCGAGGCCCAACCGCTTGCAGCGTTGCTGATCCTGACCGGTGGGGCGGCGGGCAAGGAAATCGAGCTCACCAAGAACCTGACCACGCTCGGCAAGCCGGGCGTGCAGGTGGCCGTCATCACGCGGCGTCCGCAGGGCTATTTCATTACCCATGTCGAGGGCGCCAGCACCCCGGTGGTCAACGGCAAGGCGCTGGATGCCCAGGCACGCCAGCTGAACGATCACGACGTGATCGAACTGGCCGGCGTGAAAATGGAATTTTTCATCAAGAAGTGAACAACCGCTGACCGGTTCGTCATCAGGCAGGCCAGGCGCGGGTCCGGGCCGGACATCGGCGCTGCGCCGATGCCCGGCCTTCGTTTCTGACCGTGCCCGGCTGCGAATGACGGTAAAGCGGTAGCTCAGGGGAAACAAGGTGCTCGCGGCGATCAAAAAACATCTCGCGCGGATCATCATCGGCCTGATCGTGGTGCTGGTTTTCCTCGTGCACTCGATCGGGCTGTGGGGGCTGCAGCTGCCGCTGATCGAGCAGCTCGAGGCCATCATCTACGACACCCGGCTGCGGCTCACCATGCCGGGCGGCGTGGATTCGCGCATCATCATTCTCGACATCGACGAAAAAAGCCTGGCCGAACGGGAAAAGGGCGGCGAGGGCCGCTGGCCGTGGCCGCGCGACCGCCTGGCGCTGCTGCTCGACAAGCTGTTCGACAAGTACGAGATCGCGGTGCTGGGCTTCGACGTGGTTTTCGCCGAGCGCGACGAGTCCTCGGGCATACGCGTGCTCGAGCGCCTGGGGGCAAGGGAATTCCGCGACGTGCCGCAGTACCAGTCCGTATTGAAACAGGTGAAGCCGCAACTCGAATACGACGATATCTTCGCCCGCAAGATGAAGGGGCGGCCGGTGGTGATGGGCTACATCTTCTCGGGGGAGGAGCAGGGCCTCGCGCCGAAGAAGGGCATGCTGCCGCTGCCGATCTTCGCGGCGGAGGCGTTCGCGAGCCGGCCGATCCGTACGACTTCATGGAACGGCTATACAGCCAACCTCGAAGTTCTGCAGAAGAGCGCGGCCAGCGCCGGCCATTTCAATTCGCATACCGACGACGACGGCATCGTGCGCCGGGTGCCGATGCTGGCCGAATACAACGGCGCGTACTACGAGCCGTTGTCGCTGGCGATGGTGCGCGTGCTGCTCGGTTCGCCGCCGGTCAAGCCGGTTTCACCCGACCAGGCGCTCACGCCCGAGGGCTATCCCGATCTCGAGTGGCTCGAAGTCGGTTCGTTGAGGATCCCGGTGGACGACACGGCCAGCGCGCTGGTGCCCTACCGCGGGCGCAAGGGCAGTTTCAAGTACTATTCGATCGTCGACGTGATCAACGACCGCATCGATCCCGCCGAGTTGAAGGGCAAGATCGCGATCGTGGGCACCACCGCGCCCGGCCTGCTCGACCTGCGCGCGACTCCCGTGGACGCGGTCTACCCCGGGGTCGAGGTGCACGCCAACATGATCGCGGGCATGCTCGACGGCAATATCAAGCAACGGCCCCCGTACGTGGTCGGCGCCGAATTCTCGCTGCTGCTGGTGACGGGCCTGATCCTGGCGCTGCTGTTGCCGGTGCTGAACCCGCTGCGGCTGACCCTGGTGACCGTGCTGGCGCTGGTGGCGGTGTTCGGGGGCAACGTCGCGGTGTTCGAGCACGGCCACCTGGTGCTGCCGCTCGCCTCGGGCGTGGCGATGATCATCGCGCTGTACGCGCTCAACATGGCCTACGGCTTCTTCGTCGAGGCGCGCGGCACCCGTCTCATCACGGGGCTGTTCGGCCAGTACGTGCCGCCCGAGCTGGTGGAGAAGATGGCGGAGAACCCCGAGCAGTTCAACATGGCGCCGCGCGCCGAGGAACTCTCGGTGCTGTTCTCCGACGTGCGCGGCTTCACGACCATATCGGAAGCCCTGACGCCGGAAGATCTTTCCCACTACATCAACGAGTATCTCACCACGATGAGCCTGGTCATACGCGAGCGCCATCGCGGCACGCTCGACAAGTACATCGGGGATGCGGTGATGGCGTTCTGGGGCGCTCCCGTGGCCGACAAGGATCACGCCAGGAACGCCGTGCTCGCGGCGCTGGGCATGCAGAGCGAGGCCAAGAAGCTGAACGAGAAATTCAAGGAGAAAGGCTGGCCCACCTTCAAGATCGGCATCGGCGTCAACTCGGGCGTGATGCGGGTCGGCGACATGGGCTCCAAGGTGCGCAAGGCCTACACGGTGATGGGCGACGCCGTGAACCTGGGATCCCGTCTCGAAGGCATCACAAAACAGTATGGGGCTGATATTATTATCGGAGAAGGCACGAAAGTGCTGATATCCGGCTTCATTTGCCGGGAGCTCGACCGGGTGCGGGTCAAGGGCAAGGACGAGGCGGTCGCCATTTATCAGCCACTCGGGCTGGAAGGGCAGGTTGACCAGGCCAAGCTTGATGAAATGCAGCTTTGGAATCAGGCGCTTAAGTACTACAGGGCGCAACAATGGGATCACGCGGAATTACAACTGCACAATCTGAAGAAAACCGCATCGGATGGCGTGCTCTACGATGAGTTTCTCGATCGCATCAAGTACTGGCGTGCCAACCCCCCGGCGGCCGATTGGGATGGGGCCTGGAAATTTGAGACCAAGTGATGAAGCTGAGAGTGCTCGGTTGCAGCGGCGGCATCGGCGGGGAGTTGCGCACGACGTCGCTGCTGCTCGATCACGACACGCTGATCGACGCGGGCACCGGGGTGGGCGACCTCTCGATCAACGAGCTCGCCCAGATCGACCACGTTTTCATCACGCATTCGCACATGGATCATGTGACGTCGATACCGTTCATCGTGGATACGGTCGGCTGGATGCGCGACCGGCCGCTCACGGTTCACGCGACGCTGGAAACACGCGCCATCCTGAAGGATCACTTGTTCAACTGGAAGCTGTGGCCGGACTTTACCCAGATACCCGATGCAACCAGCCCGGCGCTGCGCTTCGAGACGATCGCCGTGGGCGGCGCGGTTGCGCTGAACGGGCGCACCATCACGCCGCTCCCCGCCAATCACGTGGTTCCTGCCGTGGGCTATCAGCTCGATTCCGGCAAGGCGAGCCTGGTGTTCACGGGCGACACTACCACCAACGATTCGTTATGGCCGATCGTGAACGGGATCGCCAATCTGAAATACCTGATCATCGAGACCGCGTTGTCGGACCGCGAACGGGACCTCGCGCGCGCGTCGAAGCATTTGTGTCCCAGCCTGCTGGCCGAAGAGCTTGTCAAGCTCAGGTCCTCGCCGGAGATCTACATTACGCATCTCAAGCCGCGCGAATCCGAGTTGATCATGCAGCAGGTTGCCGTTACCGTGAAAAGCCACAGACCGCGAATGCTCCAGAACAATCACGTGTTCGAGTTTTGACCGGGATGCATTCATTCGCAGCACAGCGTCAGACAGGGTGAGGTCGCCATGAGCACAGTACTCCAGAGCAAGCCGGTCGGACAGGACAACCTGGCCGAGAAACTGCAATTCCAGACCAAGTTGCAGACGGTCACCAACAAGATCCATGCGACCAAGAACATCGACGAGATCATCCTCGAGTTGTCGCAGGAGCTGTGCAACCTGTTCAGCGCCGACCGCCTCACCATCTACCTCACGAGCGAGGACAAGGGCTCGATCGTCTCCAAGGTGAAGACCGGGTTGAATTCGTTCAAGGACATCAAGCTTCCCATCAACGAGCAATCGGTCGCCGGTTTCGTCGCCTCCAGCAAGCGCACCATCAACATACGCGATGTCTATGACGATGCCGAGTTGAAGTCGTACAGTCCGCAGTTGAACTTCCTCAAGGCGGTGGACGCCAAGACCGGCTACCGCACCAAGCAGATGCTGGTCTCGCCGGTGCTCGAGGCCAAGTCGAAGGATCTGATCGGGGTCGTCCAGATCATCAACTCCAAATCGGGCCAGCCGTTCCCGCCCATCATGGAGGAGGGCGTGATCCAGTTGTGCGAGACGCTGGCCATCGCGTTCCGCCAGCGGCAGGGCCCGATGATGCAGGTGCGCACCAAGTACGACGGGCTGGTGACCAACGCGGTGATCTCGGCGGAGGAGCTGGAACTCGCGCAACGTTCGGCGCGCCGCAAGAACCTCGATCTCGAGACCGTGCTGACCGACGAGTTCAAGGTGACGACGCAGGCGATGGGCGATGCGCTTTCGTCCTATTTCGGCGTGCCGTACGAGGCGCACAAGAACGACCGCATCAAACCACCGGACCTTCTCAAGAACATGAGCCGGGAGTTCTGCCAGACCAACCAGTGGATCCCCCTGGAGGACACCAAGGAGGGGATCATCGTGATGGCCATCGACCCCGAGAAAACCAAGGCGTCGAAGATGGTCAACAACGTCTACCCCAAGAGCAAGATCGTCTTCAGGGTCACGACCAACCGCGAATTTTCCTCGACGCTCGACCAGATGTTCGGCGGCGGCGGGATGGGGTCGCTGGCGGACTCAGGCGACATCGGCGATATCCTGGGAACGCTGGATGACGAGAGCGATGCTCCCGTCGAAGGCGGCTCGGAGGACGTCGCGTCCGCGGCCAACGACAACGAACTGGTGAAGCTCGTCAACAAGATCATCATCGACGCCTACCAGCAGGGCGCCTCGGATATCCACATCGAGCCCTATCCCGGCAAGGCCAAGACTGAAATCCGCTTTCGCCGCGACGGTTCGCTGCAGCCCTACATCCAGATTCCCGCAAGTTACCGCAGTGCAATCGTCGCCCGCCTGAAGATCATGTGCGACCTCGACATTTCCGAGCGCCGCAAGCCGCAGGACGGCAAGATCAAGTTCAAGAAGTTCGGCCCGCTCGACA
>CAZOQY010000244.1:0-2285 GCA_964581835.1 uncultured Streptomycetaceae bacterium
GGGCCGCCTCCGCCGTTACACCCCCGCCGTTACACCCAGTTACAAATCGCGGACGGCGGGTCGTGAACGCGGCGCGGCGGCGCATCTATAATGAAGACCTCGATGCTTGGGCGTGGCGTTGACCGCGCGATGGAGACCGGCCAGTGAAGAAACTGTTCCTGTTGATTGTGGCGGCCGCGGTGCTCGCGCCGCCGGTCGCGGTCGCGCGCGACTGGCGCGGCGGCTTCGGCGCGGTCCTGCAGGCGCAGGGGCAGCCCGTGAAAAAGGGTCCCGGGCCTCACCGGGACGGCAGTGGCGACAAACGGGCGGAGCACGACAAGCGCGAACACAAGGGCAGGCTCTCCCAGGAAGAGCGTCGCGACCTGCACCGGGATCTCGACCGCGCCAATCGCGAGATCTACCGGCGCTGATATTTTCAATGGAAAGAAAACACATGAAGTTTCACGTATTGGTTGCAGTGGCGGTGTTGCTGCTGGCCCAGTCCGTGCCGGGACTGGCGGCCGACGGACTTCCCGGCGCCACGGTTCGTCCGGACAGCGGCAAGTCGCCGGCGGAGCGTAAGGCCCGCGCCGAAGAGTGGTGCAAGGCCAACCCGGAGAAATGCAGGGAGGCGCAGGCGAAGCGGGAGCGGTGCAAGGCCGATCCGGAGAAATGCCGCGCCGAGGCGCAGGCGCGCACCCAGGAGCGCTTCAAGAAGGCGGACGCCAACGGCGACGGCCGGTTGAGCCGCGAGGAAGCGGACAAGGGCATGCCGGCGGTGGCGCGCAATTTCGACCGGATCGACGCCAACAAGGACGGCGCCGTGACGGTGCAGGAACTGGAAGCCGCCCGCAAGGCGCGGGAGGCGACCCGCAAAGGTCCGGGCAGCTCGTCGCGGGCGTCCACGTTCGTCTGACGGCGTCGCCCGCGCCCTGAAGGAAGGGGCGGCTCTCCAGCCTGGGCCAGCCCGCGCCCGTTCCCGGGCGCGCCGCCGGCTCATATGACGGTGTGCTGGCCCGTCCACATCGTGTTCCGGCGGCCGGCCGGACCGGTCGCGCTGGCGCCCTCAACACGCTAAAATATAAGGGTTTAGTGCCGTCCTCAGTGCAGCCATCGGCGTCTTCGGCCGCGGGCGGCGCCGGTTGTCGGTGGGGGACCCAATAAGGGACAACAAGACCATGCTTGCCACGCGGATCCGACAGAAAGACGGCATTTTCTATTTTGCGAGCATCCCGGCGAAGGACATCCTCGCCAAAGTGCGCTTCATCAGCCGCTTCTACGGCGAGGGCGACCAGATAGCCCCGCAGACGATCTCCCAGACCGACGAGATCGCGCAGTTCATCGCCCGCATCGAGCACAACGACGCGGCGTTCCAGCGGCTGCTTTCCCGCTCCAAGGTGCGCGCGCTCAAGAACTTCTACGAAATGGCCGTTTCGCAGCCGCCGATACCCGGCACGGTGCTGCTGTTCACCAGCGACAAGCTGGAGTTCAAGGCGCTCTCCGGCGAGCAGAGCGTGGGGCACCTGCAGGACCCGACTTCCAAGTTCCTGATCATCGACGGCCAGCACCGCCTGGCGGCGCTGCAGTTCTACCTGCGCGAGCGCCCGGGCGAGGGCAACAACATCCACGTGCCGTGCGTGATCTTCGACAGCCGCAGCGAGGATTTCGCGGCGGAGATGTTCGTCATCATCAATTCCACGCCCACGCGCATCAACAAGAGCCACCTCGTGGACCTCTACGAGCGCGTGTCCTGGACCGAGCCCGACAAGCGCTTCGCGGCGAAGCTGGTGGACAAGCTCTACCGCGAGGGCGACAGCCCGCTGAAATACCGCATCAACCGCCTCGGCGGCCGCAGCCAGCAGGAGAAATGGATATTGCAGGCGGAGCTGTTCAACGAGCTGCACCGCTGGGTGAGCGGCGAGTGGCGCAAGATCCAGCGCGCCGGCCACGTCACGCGCGAGGCCGACCGCTATTACGCGATCGTGCGCGACTTCCTCAAGGCCTGCCAGAAGGTGTGGACCACCTCCTGGGGGCACCCGAACTACATGGTCACCAAGCCGGTCACGCTGAAGGCGATGATCCGGGTTTGTGCGGACCTCGCGCGCGCCGACTCCGAGCCGGCCGACGGCCGGCAGGCGCGCTGGGAAAAACGGCTCGCGCCGTGGACCGAGCGCATGCGCGAGTTCCGCATGGAAGGCTTCTACGAACGGTTTCCCGCCAAGGGGCAGATCGAGCGCGTCGCCCGCCTGCACCGCGATCTCGCCAAGATGGCCGACATCGAGGTCCAGTCCCGCCGCGGCGGCGGC
>CAZOQY010000244.1:2385-5027 GCA_964581835.1 uncultured Streptomycetaceae bacterium
ACCATGATCTCCACCCGCGTGTCGGGCGTGCCGAGGCGGGCTTCGACGCAGGCGCGCACCGGCTTGTTGTCCGGGTCGACCCAGGCCTTCCACGCTGCGTCCATCTGCTCTTTCTCGCGCATGTCGGTGAGCCAGACCTGCGCCCACAGCAGCTTCGACTTGTCGCTGCCGGCCGCGGCGAGGGCGGCGTCGATTTTCTTCAGCACTTCCTCGGTCTGCGCCTTGCACGGCGCGCTCCTGTTGTCGGCGGTGGTGCCGGCGACGTAGACCAGCCCGCCGTGCTCGACGGCGCGGCACAGCACGGGGCCGGGGTTGTGGCGCTTGATGGTCATGCGGTCTCTCCTCCAGTAAAGTAGCGCTGCAACCATACAGGAGAAATGCGCGATGCCCAAGTTCCTCGTCATCCACGGCGCCGGCATGAACATGCGCGGCAAGGCACAAATCGAAGTCTTCGGTCCCATGAAGCTGCCGGAGTACGACGAGCACATCCGCCGCTACGCCGCGGAACTGAAGATCGACGTCGAGATCTTCCATTCCAACATCGAGGGCGAGGTCATCGACAAGCTCTACGCTTCCCACGACGGCGGCGTGGACGCCGCGATCATCAACCCGGCGGGCTTCACCACCGGCTATCCCGCGCTGGTCGCGGCCATCGGCCAGGTGAAGTTCCCGGTGATCGAACTGCACATTTCCAATCCCGCGCGCCGGGGGCGGGTATCGGAGGTCGCGACCGCCGCCCGCGGCGTGGCCACCGGCTTCGGCATCTTCGGCTACTGGGTCGCGATGCGCGGGCTGCTCGATATCCTCGCCGCGAAGAAGTAGCGGGGGACGATGGCGCACCCGCTGCCTCTCGAAGGCGTCCGCGTCGCGGAGTTCTGCCACGTCGTGATGGGGCCGACGTGCGGGCTGGTGCTGGCCGACATGGGCGCCGAGGTGATCAAGATCGAGCCGCTCGACGGCGACCATACGCGCAAGCTCGTCGCGTCCGGCGCGGGCTTCTTCCCGACCTACAACCGCAACAAGAAAAGCTTTGCGGTGGACTTGAAGTCGCCGCAGGGGCACGAGGCGGTGCTGAAGCTCGTCGCCAGCGCCGACGTGGTCACCGAGAATTTCCGGCCTGGCGCGATGGACAAGCTCGGCTTCGGCGAGCAGGCGTTGAGGAAACTGAAGTCGTCGCTGATCTACTGCTCGCTGAAGGGCTTCCTGCCCGGGCCCTACGAGCACCGCACCGGCCTCGACGAGGTGGTGCAGATGATGGGCGGTCTCGCCTACATGACCGGCGGGCGCTTCGGGCCGCTGCGCGCGGGCGCATCCGTCAACGACGTGATGGGCGGGGTCTTCGGCGCGATCGCGATCCTCGGCGCGTTGCACCAGCGCCACCAGACGGGCCAGGGGCAGTACGTGCAGAGCGCGCTCTACGAGAACAACGCGTTCCTGATGGCGCAGCACATGATGGAAGGGCTCGCCACCGGCAAGCCGGTGTCGCCCATGCCCGACCGGGTGCGCGCGTGGGCGCTCTACGACAACTTCAGGACGCGGGAGGGCGAGCTGGTGTTCGTCGGCGTGGTGACCGACACGCAGTGGAAAATCTTCTGCGAGTCGTTCGGGCTGCGGGACCTGCTGGCCGATGCCGCGTTGAAGACCAACCCGCAGCGGGTGGAGGCGCGCCCCCGCATCATCCCGATCGTGACCGCGATTTTTGAAAGGATGGGCAAGCAGGAGCTGATGGACAAGTGCGAGAAGCTGGGCCTGCCGTTCGCGCCGATCGCGAAGCCGGAAGACCTGTTCGACGACCCGCATCTCAATGCATCGGGCGGCCTGGTCCCGGTCACCCTGCCCAACGGCACGAAAACGAAAGTGCCGAACCTGCCGATCGAGATGAACGGCGCGCGCTTCGGCACGCGGCTCGATATCCCCCGGGTGGGCGAGCACACGCGGGAAGTGCTGGCGGGCCTGGGTTACGGCGAGGAAAAGATCCGGGAACTCATCGCGCGGCAGGTGGTGCACGCCGCGTGACGCGGGTTCAGAGCGTGCCCTGGGTGGCGAGCTGGAAGAGGAAGTAGGCGCCGGCGGCCATGACCACGTAGATCAGCACGTCGGGCAGCTTGCTGGTGTGGCCCTTCTCGCGGTTGCGGTCGTACCACAGCTTGCCGAGGAACAGGATGACGAGCGTCACCGGGATGGCGATCACCGGATTCGACATCTGGACGTCCCACACCTTGCCCAGGATCAGGCCGAGCCAGCCGTCGTCCTTGAACATGTGATACGAGGCGCCGCCGATACCCGCCAGTATCAGCGTGATGGTGACGAACGAACTGACGTACTCGAAAATCTGTTTCACGCGACTCCCCCGGTGGATTGCGCGGAACTCGGCCGGTATTGTAACAGCGCCCGCCCGGCAGTGGCGGGTTGATCCGGGTTAAAGCGCATCGCAGACCGCCGTCGTGACGACGTCGGTCGTGGCCTCGCCGCCCAGGTCGGGGGTATGAATGCGCTTCGCGGTGACGGCTTCCACCGCGCGCATCAGGCGCGCCGCGGCCTCCTTCTCGCCGAGGTGCTCGAGCATCATCGAGGCGGTCCAGAAAGTCGCGACCGGGTTGGCGATGCCCTTGCCGGTGATGTCGAACGCCGAGCCGTGGATC
>CAZOQY010000245.1:0-328 GCA_964581835.1 uncultured Streptomycetaceae bacterium
GGCATCGCCAAGGGCGCCGGCATGATCCACCCCAACATGGCCACCCTGCTCGGTTTCGTGGCGACCGACGCGAAAGTGGCCCAGCCGCTCGTGCGCTCGCTCGTCGCGCACGCGGCCAACCGCTCGTTCAACTGCATTACCGTGGACGGCGATACCTCGACCAACGATTCGTTCATGCTGATCGCGACCGGTGCCGCGGACATGCCGGAGATCAGCGACGCGAAAAGCGCCGAGTACGCAGCGCTGGCGGAAGGCATTACCGCGGTCGCGGCGGAGCTCGCGCAGGCCATCATCCGCGACGGCGAAGGCGCGACCAAGTTCATCACCG
>CAZOQY010000245.1:338-5018 GCA_964581835.1 uncultured Streptomycetaceae bacterium
GAGTCCCGCAAGGTCGCCTATGCCATCGCGCATTCGCCGCTGGTGAAGACCGCGTTCTTCGCCTCCGACCCCAACCTCGGCCGGATACTCGCGGCGGTCGGCTATGCCGGCATCACCGACCTCGCGGTGGACAAGGTGGACCTCTACCTCGACGATGTGCTGGTGGCCAAGAACGGCGGGCGCAGCCCGGATTACCGCGAGGCGGACGGGCAGCGGGTAATGAAGCAGGCCGAGATCACGGTGCGGGTGCTGCTCAATCGGGGCTCCGCGGCGGCGACGCTCTGGACTTGCGACCTGTCGCACGACTATGTGACGATCAACGCCGAGTACCGCACGTAAGTAAAATGAGCATGAACGACGCCGCCAAGCTGATCAAGCAGGCCGAAGCGCTGGTCGCGCGACTGGAGCGGTTGTTGCCGCAGGAAGCGCCGCCGACGAACTGGAAGGCATCGATCGCGTTCCGCTGGCGCAGGAAAAACGGCAAGGGCCATGTCGAGCCGGTGCGCCACGTTCATCGCATCGCGCTGCGCGACCTTCAGGGCATCGACACCCAGAAAGAACTGGTGGAGCGCAATACGCGCCAGTTTGTCGAAGGCCATCCTGCCAACAACGTGTTGCTGACCGGGGCGCGCGGCACCGGCAAGTCCTCGCTCATCAAGGCGCTGCTCAACCAGTACGCAAAGAAAGGCCTGCGGCTGATCGAAGTCGAGAAGCAGGATCTGGTGGACCTGCCGGACATCGTCGATCTCATCGCCGACCGCCCCGAGCGCTTCGTGCTGTACTGCGACGACCTGTCGTTCGAGGCCGACGAGCCCGGCTACAAGGCGCTGAAAGTGGTGCTCGACGGCTCGATCGCGGCGGCGTCGGAGAACTGCCTGATCTACGCCACCTCCAACCGGCGCCACCTGATGCCCGAGTTCATGCAGGAGAACCTCGAGTACAAGCACGTCGGCGAGGAGATCCACCCGGGCGAGACCTCGGAGGAGAAGGTGTCGCTGTCCGAACGCTTCGGACTGTGGACCACCTTCTATCCGTTCGACCAGGACGACTATCTCAGGATCGTGGGCGTGTGGCTCGATCACTTCAAGGCGCCGGGCGCCCGCTCGGAGGCGGTGCAACGCGCGGCGCTGCAATGGGCGTTGCAGCGCGGCTCGCGCAGCGGGCGCGTGGCGTGGCAGTTCGCCCGCGACTGGGCGGGCAAGGCCCGGCTGAAATCGTAGGGCAGACGTGAAGCCGGCCCCTCATCCCTCATCCCTCATCCCTCATCCCTCAGGCCGTCTCGAAGTCGTCGCCGCGGTCATCATTGGTGCCGACGGCCGTTTCCTGCTCGGCCAGCGGCCCGCCGGCAAGGTTTACGCCGGTTACTGGGAATTTCCGGGTGGCAAGGTCGAAGCGGGCGAATCGCCGCTCGCGGCGCTGAAACGAGAGTTGCATGAGGAGCTCGGCATCGAGGTCGAGCGCGCGTATCCCTGGCTCGTCCGCGACTACGATTACGCGCACGCTTCGGTGCGCCTGCGATTTTTCCGCGTGGTCCGCTGGTCGGGCACGCCGCACGGGCGCGAGAACCAGGGGTTTGCCTGGCAGTTTCCCGGCGCGATTTCGGTCGATCCCCTGCTGCCGGCCAACGGGCCGATTCTCCGCGCGCTGCGGTTGCCCCCCGTTTACGCCATCAGCAATGCGGGCGAGCTCGGTGAGCATGAATTTCTGTTGCGCCTGGAGCGGGCGCTGGCAGCGGGACTCAAGCTCGTACAGGTGCGCGAGAAAGGGAAGACACCCGAGGCGCTCGCGGTCTTTGCCGCGCGCGTGGTCGAGCGCGCGCGCGCCCACGGCGCGCGCGTCCTGGTCAACGCGGATGTCTCCGTGGCGCAGCGCGCCGGCGCCGACGGCGTGCATCTCACCTCGGCCCAATTGCGGCAGATCGAGCGGCGTCCGGCCCTGGAACTCGTCGGCGCTTCGTGTCATGACGCCGGAGAGCTTGCGCGCGCGCAGGCGCTGGGCGCGGACTTCGCGGTGCTGGGGCCGGTGCTGCCGACGCCCAGCCATCCGGGCGCGGCCGGGATCGGCTGGGACCGCTTCGCCGCATTGCTGCCGGATTGCACGCTGCCGGTCTACGCGCTCGGGGGACTCAAGGTTTCCGACCTCGAAACCGCGCAGGCGCTTGGCGCGCACGGTATCAGCATGCAGCGCGGGGCGTGGGACTGATTTACCGGCTGCGGGGATGGCCGGGGATCACGGGAAGCTCGTCCGGCGCTGCGTCCTCCGGCGAATCGCTCGATTCCGTGACCGGAACGCGGTACTTCTCGGTGGCCCAGGCGCCGAGGTCGATCAGCTTGCAGCGCTCGGAGCAGAATGGACGCCAGACGCTGTCCGGCGTCCATAAGACCTGCTTGTCGCAGGTCGGACAGTTTACGGCGCGTGCTTTTGAACTCATGCGGTTTCGATATCAGGAATTCGTCGGGCATCGCCCGACGAATTCCTAAAGGTTGCAGAACGTCAATTCGAATTCCACGTCACCCTCGGCGGCCTTGGGTCGCTGCATGCCTTCCTGGGTGGTGAAGCGGATGTTGAGCGCGTACTTGTTGGCGCTGATCTCGGGGACGCACTGGTATTCGCGCTTCAGCCGGATGCGCAGCATCTGCGACATCCGGCCCGCCATCATCTGCTGATAGACGCCCTGGTGGGCGACCTGCAGGGTCGTTTTGCCGGACTCGCGCAGCAGCCTCAGCACGATCGCGATGCCGTCGCGCATCGGCAGGAACGGCGACAGCCACAACTGCAGATCGTGACGGTGCTGGTCCGCAGACTGCTGCAGCCAGTAGTGGTATGACGGCAGGTCGAACTCGCAGACGCCGCCCGGTATGTTGGTGCGCTGGCGTATGCTCATCAACCACTCGTTTTCGCGCAGCTCCTGCCCGACTTTGCCCGACGCCTGGAACAGGCGCGAGGAGGCCTGGTCGATCTGCCACAGCACGTTGTCGAGCGCCTCTTCCGATACGTCCGGATTTTCGCGCAGGGATTCGAGCGTGTGCTTCTGCCGTTCCAGTTCCTGCAGCAGGTCGGACTTGAGATCCGCCCGCCCCGACACTTCGAGTATCTCGAAGATCGACAACAACGCGACGTGATGCTCGGGCGGATCGTTCTTGTGCTGGAAATAATCGACGCGCTCGAACAGGTCTTCGAGTCGCAGCAGCGTACGCACGCGCTCGCTCAATGGGTACTCGTAGCTGATCACGGCGTCAGAGGCCTGTTATGGGGCGCCGGGGAGGCGACGTTGGCGAAGTATTGACCAAAAGCTGAAAAAAATAAAGGGCTTACCCCCTTACCGGCGGGGGTGGCGGCATCGAGCAGGGCCCGGGCCTTCACACGGCGCGCGCCAGCGAGAGGTATTTGACATGCAGCTCGCCGGCCTGCCGGCGCAGCGACTCCATGCCGCCGTCATTGTCGATCACGTCGTCGGCGCGCGCGCGCCGCTCGGCGCGCGGCAATTGCGTCGCCATGATCGCCTGCACCTCGGCGGCGGAGAGCCGGCTGCGGCGCGTGGCGCGCTCGACCTGCTTCGCTTCGCTGCAGTCCACCACCAGCACCCGGTGCGTCACGTCGCGATAGGCGCCGGTTTCCAGCAGCAACGGCACCACCAGGACCGCGTACGGCTGCTTTGCCGCCGCGACATCCGCGCGCGACCGCTCCCGGATCAGCGGGTGCAGTATGGCTTCGAGCCTGGACTTTGCCGCCGGGTCGCTGAATACCCGCTCGCGCATGCGCGGGCGATCGAGGCTGCCGTCGGCGGCGATGTACCCGGCGCCGAACGCCTCACGTATCGCATCGATGGCCCGCCCGCCGGGCTGCGTGAGTTCGTGGGAGATGGCATCGGTGTCGATCACCGCCGCGCCGAGTTCGGCGAACAGCGCCGCCGCGGTCGATTTACCCGACCCGATGCCGCCGGTGAGGCCGACGCAGAACGGCATGGCCGTCAGAACAGGTTGAGGTACTGCCGGGTGAGCGGCTCGCCCCAGAACAGCGCGATCAGGCCGGCGATGGCGAGGTAGGGGCCGAACGGGATCGGCACGTTGCGGCCATGGCGGGCGAACGCAATCAGCGCCAGGCCCACCACCGCGCCGACCAGCGAGGAGAGCAGGATCACGAGCGGCAGCATTTTCCAGCCGAGCCAGGCGCCGATCGCGGCGAGCAGCTTGAAATCGCCGTAGCCCATGCCTTCCTTGCCGGTCGCGAGCTTGAAAGCCCAGTACACGCTCCACAGGGCGAGGTAACCGACCGCGGCGCCGAGGACGGCCGAGCGCAGGTCGGTGAAAGCGGCGCCGGTATTCAGCAGCAATCCCAGCCACAGCAGCGGCAGGGTGATGCTGTCGGGCAGGTAGAAGGTATCGAGGTCGATGAAGGTGAGCGCGATCATCGCCCAGCCGAAAATCAGCGCCCCGAGCATCGCGGTGGACAGGCCGTAGCGCCACGCGATGTAGCCGGCCAGCAACCCGGAGAGCGCTTCCACTGCCGGATAACGCGGCGAAATCGGGGCGCGGCACGCCGAGCATTTGCCGCCGAGCGCGAGATAGCTCGCGACGGGGATGTTCTCGAGCGCGGTGATCCGGTGCCCGCATTTCGGGCAGGTCGAGCGCGGCACCACCAGGTTGTAGCGCTCGGCGGGCGGCGGCGCGGTCCCGGTCA
>CAZOQY010000246.1:0-5003 GCA_964581835.1 uncultured Streptomycetaceae bacterium
GACACGCCCTCTTCCAGCGCCGCGACGGGACGCGTGTAGGCGAAGCGCACGTGCCGCTCCGGCGCGTTCGAGCCGAAGTCCTTCCCCGGCGTGATCGCCACGCCCGCCTTTTCCAGCAGGTCGCGCGCGAAAGCGAAGCTGTCTTTCGTCAGGTCGCCGCAGCCGGCGTAGACATAGAAAGCACCCTGCGGCATGACGGGAATATCGAAACCCAGCTTGCGCAGCGCCGGCACCAGATAATCGCGCCGCGCCCTGAACTCCCGCGCGCGCTCCTCCAGTATCGCCAGCGTTTCCGGCTCGAACGCGGCGAGCGCGGCGTATTGCGAGGGCGTGGGCGCGGCGAGGTAGAGGTTCTGCGCGAGCTTGTCGAGCTCGCGCACGCAAGGCTCCGGCGCGACCATCCAGCCCAGCCGCCAGCCGGTCATGCTGAAGTACTTGGAAAAACTGTTGATGACGAACGCGTCGCCGGCAAACGACAGCGCCGTCGTGGCGTTGCCTTCGTAAACGAGCCCGTGGTAGATCTCGTCGACGATCAGCGCTCCGCCCTTCGCGCGCGCGATCTCCGCCATCGCGGCGAGGCTTTCGGCCGGGACCAGCGTGCCGGTGGGATTGGACGGCGATGCGACCAGCGCCGCCACGGTGCGCGGCCCCCAGTGCTGATCGAGATGCGCCGGGGCGAGCTGGTAGCCGTTCGCGGCATCCACCGGCACCGCGCACGGCACGCCCTCGACGACGCGCACGAAGTGGCGGTTGGCCGGGTAGCCGGGATCGGCCAGCAGCACTTCGTCGCCCGGGCCGACGAGCGCCGCGCATACCAGCATCAGTGCCGCGGACGAGCCGGTGGTGACGAGGATGCGCGACGCCGGCACCTCGACGCCGTAACGCGAGCGGTACCAGCCGGCGATCGCCTCGCGCAGCTGCGGCAGGCCGGGCGTGGGCGTGTAGAACAGGTCGCCTTTCTCCAGCGCCCGCATGCCGGCGCGCACGATCGGCTGCGGCGTCGGGAAATCCGGCTCGCCGATCTCCATGTGGATGATGGAGCGGCCCTGTGCCTCCAGCTCGCGCGCGCGGGCGAGCAGCGCCATCACGTGGAACGGCTCGATCTCCGCCATCCTCCGCGCCAGCCGCGCGGCGGGCCGCTTCGGCTTCAATGCGAATCCGGCCGGCCGTTCTCTTCCTTCAAACTCAGCGGCCCGGAGCCCATGCCGATGATGAAGACCAGCGCGCCGAGGATCGCGAGGTTCTTCATGAAGTGGTTAAGCTGGTTGGTGAGCTGCGCCGGGTCCACCGCCCAGAAATTGTGGAAGATCAGCGTCGCGGGGACGAGGAAGACCGCGAGCAACAGCGCGCCGATGCGCGCGTGCCAGCCGGCGAGGACCATCAGCCCGCCGATGATCTCGAACGCGATCGCGCCGGCGAGCAGCACCTCCGCGAACGGCATGCCCTTCTTCGCCATCATGCCCGACACCGCCGTGAAGCCGGTGATCTTGCCGTAGGCCGAGCGCAGGAAGATGAAGGTGATCAGCACGCGCCCGGCCAGCGGCGCCCAGGTCTTCGCCAGATCGCACAGAGCCTGCATGGAACCTCCCTGAACTGCAACCGCGTGGATGGTGGACGGTGGATATGCTACGCCAAAAGCAAACGGCGGGACTAAGCCCGCCGTTTGCTTAAGGATGAGGGATGAAGGATGAATTTGAACCCTTCCGCCTTCCGCCTTTCGCCTTTCTGCCTTTGGTTCAAACGTTACCCAAGGTAACGTTTGAACCAGGCCGTCGCCCGCTTCCAGCCGTCGGCGGCCTGGTCCTTGCGGTAGCTCGGCCGGTAGTCCGCATGGAAGGCGTGCGGGGTGTCGGGATAGAGGTGGATCATGGACGGCTTGCCGGCCTTCTTGAGGGCGGCGTTCATCTGCTCCACCGTGTTGTTGGGAATGCCGGCGTCGGCGCCGCCGTAGAGGCCCAGCACCGGGGCATTGATATGCGCGACGTGATCGATCGGGTGCGACGGCGTCATCGCGTTCTTGTCGCCCACCAGCCGGCCGTACCAGGCCACGCCCGCCTTCACGTTCGGGTTGTGCGCGGCGTAGAGCCAGGTGATGCGGCCGCCCCAGCAGAAACCGGTGATGCCGAGTTTCGCGGTGTTGCCGAAACCGGATGCGTCCGCCCACGCCACCGCGGCGTCGAGGTCGCCCATCACCTGCGAGTCGGCGACCTTGCTCACGACCTGGGCGAAAATTTCCTTGTTGTCCTTCAGCTTGGTCACGTCGCCCTGCCGGTGGAACATCTCCGGCGCGATCGCGAGGTAGCCCGCCTTGGCGAAGCGGCGGCAGACGTCCTTGATGTGCTCGTGCACGCCGAATATTTCCTGCACCACCAGGATGGTCGGAAACGCCCGGCCCTGGGCCGGCATCGCCGTGTAAGCGGGAATGTAGCTGCCGCCGACCGGGATCTGCACTTCGCCGGCGGTGAGCCCGGCGGTGTCGGTCACGATCATGGTCTGCGCGCAGACCGGCTGCACCGCCAGCGCGAAGCCGGTGGCGAGCGTGCCCGCGACGAATTCGCGGCGGGTCAGCGTTTCTCGGTTGGTGACGAGGGCAAGCATGTCCTCGCGAATTCGGTCGTTCATGGCGGTCCTCCGGATGGCGGTTTCAGGGTGGGTAAAACGGAGGCAAAGGCTAGGCCAAACGCCGAAGGTTGGCAAGATACGGGGGCGGCGGCGGGTTTGTTCCCCGCCGAAAGCGGATCAATGCGCGTGCTTGCGCTCGCCGGCGAGTGTCCGCACCTCCACCTTGAGATCGACGGTCTCGCGCTTCCTGCCCGCCATCTCGAAGGTGAGCTTCAGGGGGACGACGTCGCCCGCCTTGAGCGTCTGCTTGAGGCCGATGAACATGACGTGGTAGCCGCCCGGCGCGAGCCGCACCGTCTGGTTGGCCGGCAGGTCCACGCCGTCCACGGCGAACATCCTCATGACGTCGCCTTCCATCTTCATGTTGTGTATTTCCACCACTGCCGCCACCGGGCTGGCAACCGCGACCAGGCGCGCCGGCGCCTTGCTGGTGATGTTCATGAAAGCGCCGGTGCCCTTCTGGCCGGCGACAGTGCCGCGCACCCAGGCTTCCTTCACTTCGACGGTCTGGGCGTGGGCCCACGCGCCCGACAGGGCGAGCGGCAGGCAGGCCGCGATCCGCGCGATCCACGCAACGAACGATTTCCGGCGCAGCGAAAACATGGCGCGAGGATATTACGGCGAACTTGCCGGGTCAACGAGACGGGGCTACGCGGCGCGGCGACGGACGACGGGCGCCCGGCGTTTCGCCCGCGGCGCGCGGCGCGCGCGCGAAGACTGGCTGCGCAGGCCGTCGATATAGAGATCGATCATCGTTTCCGCCTGCCGCTCGAGCGGCACGTAGGCGGGATTGGCGAGCCAGTTGGAAATGAGACCGTAGATCATCGCGTCGAGGCCGACGGCGGCGAGGCGCGGGTTCACGCTGGCGGGCAGCAGGCCGCGCTTGATGGCGTTGCGTATCGCCTGCTCCGAGCGGTCCACGCAGCCCTTCTGCACGGCGCTGATGCGGTTGTTGACCCCCGCCATCTCGCCCAGGTACTCGCACTTGTGGGTGACCACGTCGAACACGCGCTGCACCTGGGGGTCGGTCGCCGTGCGCTTCAGGCAGGTCACGGCGCAGGCCTTCAGCAGCGCGATCGGGTCCTCGACGCCCTCGTCGCTGGAGCGCGCCACCATCGCCTCCATCGGCAGCGTGACGCGATTGACCATGGCGGCGAAAAGGTCGCTCTTGTCCTTGAAATGCCAGTAGATGGCGCCGCGGGTGACGCCGGCGGCCTGGGCGATGTCCTCGAGGGACGTGCGCGAGACGCCGCGCTCGCTGAACGTCAGCTCGGCGGCATCGAGGATGCGGTTGCGGGTTTCCTGCGCTTCGTCCTTCGTTCGTCGTACCAATCGATGACCTCTGTCATAAAAATTTCTTTACATACATTCACGATTGTATGTAAACTGCGCTCTCTTGGCAATACTGACGCATCCGGGCGCCCGCGGGAAACGCCGCGCCGGACAAGGGGAAACAACATCCATATGAGCACACACGCCGCCACTGCATGGGACCGCGCGCGCCTGCGCGCCATCATTCTTCCGATCTCGATCGCCCTCCTCGCCGCCGGCTGCCAGCCCGCGGGCGGCCCGCCGCCGTTCCCGCCGCCCGCGGTCTCGGTCATGTCGGTCGAGCCGAAGGACGTGGCCGTCAGCTACGAGTACGTGGCGCAGACCGCCGGCTACCGCGAGGTCGAAGTGCGCGCCCGCGTGACCGGCATCCTGCTGAAGCGCAACTACCAGGAAGGCACCGTCGTCAGGCAGGGCGCGTCGCTCTTCACCATCGACCCCGCCCCGTTCCAGGTCGCCCTCGCCCGCGCCGAAGCCGACCTGGGCGTGGCCGAGGCGCGCCTCGCGCAGGCGAAGCGCGAGTCCGCGCGGCTGAAGCCGGTGATCGAGGCGAAAGCGGCGAGCCAGAAAGAGCTCGACGACGCCGTCTCCGCCGAGCAGGTGGCCGAAGCCGAGGTGAAAAGCATCCGCGCGCGCCTGAACGAGGCGAAGTTGAACCTCGACTACTCGCGCGTCGAATCGCCGATCTCCGGCATCGCCAGCCGCGCCGTCGCCTCGGAAGGCACGCTGGTGTCCGGCCCGAACGTGCTGCTCACCACCGTCACGCAGACCGACCCGATGTACGTGCTGTTCGGCGTGCCCGACCGCGAATTCCTCGCGATGCGGCGCGACGTCGAGGCCGGTCGCCTCAAGCTGCCGGCGGACGGGCGGCTGAAGGCGAGCGTCAAGCTCGCCGACGGCAGCATCTACGCGAAGGAAGGCGTGCTCAACTTCCGCGACGTGCGCGTCAACGCCCAGACCGGCACGAGCGAGGCGCGCGCGGAGTTCGCCAACCCGGCCGGCGCGCTGCGCGCTGGCGAGTTCGCCCGCGTCGTGCTGCACGGCGCGGTGCG
>CAZOQY010000247.1:0-4995 GCA_964581835.1 uncultured Streptomycetaceae bacterium
CCCGCCGACTTCACCAGCTGCGAAAAGCGCTGGATCTCGCTGCGCAGGTGCCGGTCGAGGTCCTCGGGCGTGCCGAGCCAGGGGTCCATGCCGGCGTTGGTCATGCGCTGGAGCAGCTCCGGGTCCTGCAGCGCCTTCACGATCTCCGCGTGCAGGCGGCTCACTATGTCGCGCGGCGTGCCGGCGGGCGCGAACAATCCGTACCAGATCGCGATCCGGAGCCCGGGCACGCCGGCTTCCTCGCCGGTCGGCACTTCGGGCAGCAGGGCCAGGCGCTGCTCCGACAGCACCACGATCGGCCGCACGCGCCCGGCCCTGATGAACGGCATCGCCGGTGCGACGCCAAGGACCACTTCGTCCACCTCCCCGCTCATGAGCGCACCGGCCGCCAGCGTCGCGCCCTTGTACGCCACGTGGGTCATCCGGATCTTCTGCAGGCTCTGGAGCAGTTCGTTCGCGAGGTGGTTGGTCGTGCCGGCGCCACCGGAACCATAATTGAGCTTGCCGGGATGCGCGCGGGCGAGCGCGATGAACGCCTTCAGGGTCTTCGCGGGCACCGAGGGATGCACCACCATGACGTTCTCGATCGAGGCGAGGCGCGCAACCGGAACGAAGTCGCGCAGCGGATCGAACGGCAGGTTCGCGTAGAGCAGCGGGCTGATCGCGATCGTCGGCGAAGTGACGAGGATGTTGTAGCCGTCCGCCGGCGACTTCGCCGCCAGGGAAAGCCCCAGCGTGCCGCCCGCACCGGCGCGGTTGTCCACCACGACGCTCTGCCCCACCTGGGCTGCGAGCTTCTGACCGATCGTGCGCCCCACCATGTCGCTCGGCGAGCCGGGCGGGAACGGCAGGATCAGCCGGATGGGCTTGCTCGGATAGGATTGCGCCAGCACGCCCCCGCACAGCAGCGCGGCGAGCAGCGTAACCAGACTCAGGAATGCCCGTGTGATCATCTTCCCCTCCAGCAAATAAACGTGCTACTGCGGCGCGCTACAAGGCGCGAAGCGAATCGACGACCTTGCGCTCGATGACGATGCCTTCCTTCCGGCGTCGCTCGCGCTCGCGAAAGGCGCGCTCGGACGGCACGCGCACCTCGGCGGCGCCGGGCCGGCGCGGCGCCTCCCGGATCTGGCGCGCGTATTCCGCCATCTGTCCCGCGAATTGCCCGCCGGGCAGCATGATCTCCGGGTCGAGCACCCAGAACAGGAAGCCGTAGTCGCGCACCTGGCCGCGGGTCAGCGCGGCGCCCGCCAGCAGGCCCAGCGCCTGGATGGCGAACGACAGGGCGTAACCCTTGTGGCCGCCGAACGGCGCCACGCCGCCCTTCAGCACCGCGGCGGCATCGCGCGTGGGGTTACCGTGCTCGTCGAAGCCGACGCCTTCGGGCAGCGGTTCGCCGAGATGGGCATGCAGCATGACCTCGCCCCACATGAGCGAGGCGGTACCCATGTCCGCGATCACGGGACCGTCCGCGGAAGGAAAGCCGAAGCAGATGGGATTCGTGCCGAGCATCGGGCGCGCCGCGCCCGGCGGCAGGACGCGCGGGTAGGCGCTGGAAACGTGAAACGCGACCAGCCCCTCGCGCACGATCTTCTCGACGAAGTAGGCGTTGCGACCGCTGTAGTAGCTGTTGTAGGCCCCGACCGATGCCATGCCGGAAACCCTGGCCTTGCGGATGGCGACTTCCGCCGCGCGGTATGCGGCGATGTAGCCGACGTTGTTGCCGCCGTCGAGCAGCGCGGAAACCGGCGTCTCGTGCGCGATGCGGACGGGCGCGCGGCCGTGCCCGGTGCGCTCGTCGCCCGCGATCGCGAGCAGCCGCGGCAGTCCCGCGAAGCGGTAGCCGCACAAGGCATTGTCCACGAGCTGATCGACGATGATGCGCGCATCCTCGCCGCTGTACCCGACCCGCCTGAGCGACTGCTCGCCGAGCTCGGTCGCCTCGGCGACCGTCAGCCGCACCGTGTCGGGCCGGTCGGCATCGAGCAGTGCGGAAGGCGGCGGCATCGCATCCATGGGACGAGGGGAATCTCCGGATAGGGCGCAAGTTAACACATCGCGATCCGCTATGCGGCAGCGACCCGGCTGGTGGATAATCCATCCTCTCCATCCCGCTGGAACCGTCCATCCAATGAACTCCGGATTCGAAGAAATCATGAGCCTGCGCGGCCGCGGCATGCCCGAGGCCGGCGAAGTGACCATCAAGGGGAACGATCCCGTGTTCTCCGCCCGCTTCAGGATCGGGGAGACGACGGCGAACATCCTCGCCGGCGTCGGCGTCGCCGTCACCGACATCCACGAGATGAAGACCGGCAAGCGCCAGAAAGTCTCGATCGACGTCCGCCACGCGGCGGCGACCTGCCAGAGCTCGAAGCTCATGAAAAAGCGGGAGCCGGACGGCAGCTGGCAGGGAATGGATTCGCCGTTCATGGCGCACATGCGCTCCATCACGCAGCCCTGGCAATGCAAGGACGGCCGCTGGTACCTGCCGCATTTCAACCTGCCCCACCTCCACGACCGGGTGATCGGCGTGCTCAAGTGCGAATCGAACGCGGACGCCGTCGCGAAAGCCGTCGCGAAATGGGACTCGCACGACCTGGAGGAAGCGGTCGCCGCGGCGCGGGCCTGCGGCTCGATCGTGCGCTCCAACGCGGAGTGGCTCGCGCATCCGCACGGGAAAATGCTCTCCGGCAAGCCGCTGATCGAGATCACGAAGATCGGCGACAGCGACCCCATCCCCTTCCCCAAGAGCGGCCGGCCGCTCTCGGGCATCAAGGTGCTGGACCTCACGCGCATCCTCGCCGGGCCGATCGCGGCGCGCACCCTCGCCGAGAACGGCGCCGACGTGCTGATGGTCACGGCGAAGCACCTGCCGCAGGTGCCGGAACACGTCATGGACACGAGCCACGGCAAGCGCAGTTGTTTCCTCGATCTCACCAAGGCCGACGACGTCGCCACGATCAGGAAGCTCGCCCGCAACGCCGACGTATTCAGCCAGGGCTACCGCCCCGGCATCATGGACAAGCACGGCCTGACGCCCGAGCAGCTCGCGAAAGAACGTCCCGGTATCATCTATCTTTCCATCAGTTGCTACGGCCACGGCGGCCCGTTCACCAGCCGCGGCGGATGGGAACAGATTGCCCAGTGCGCGACCGGGATCTGTCTCGACAACGGCGACGCGCGACCGAAGCTGCTGCCGGCCTCGGCGTGCGACTACACCACCGGCTACAACGGCGCCTGCGGCGTGTTGCTCGCGCTGGCCCGGCGCGCGCGCGAAGGCGGCTCGTACCACGTCCGGGTTTCGCTGTGCCGCTCGGGCATGACCATCTACAAGCAGGGCCACGTGAGCTACGACAAGCCGGACCTGGGGCTCTCCCCCGCCGAGCTCGACTCGATCATGATCGAGACCACGGGCGGCCACGGCACGCTGAAGCACCTCGCCCCGGTGCTGAAACTGTCCGAAACGAAACCGTACTGGGAACGCCCCTCTCCGGTCCTCGGTTCGAGCCAGCCGGAGTGGCTTGCATAGAAGAAAAGCGTCGCAGGTAAGGCGTCTCAGATGGCGCGTCTCAGTTGAAACGTCTCAGATACAGCAAGCCTGTAACAGCGGTTCTCAAAACGCCTTATCTGGGACGTCTTATCTGAGACGCAGTACCTGAGACGTCGCATCTGCGACGCCGTGTCTGAAGGGCAGCGCTCCCGCCCTCGCCTTCTGCTATCCTCGGGGGCTCCCATGAAAAAAATTTTTTACGGCTGGCGGATCGTTTTCGCCGGCGGCGCCCTGCAGTGCCTGCAGAGCCTGCTGCTGAACCAGTCCTTCGGCGTCTACCTCGCGGTCCTGGTCGAGGACCGCGGCTGGAGCAAGACCGCCGTCTCCGCCGCCGCGGCGCTCAAGTCCACCGAAGTCGCGATCCTCGGCCCGGTGCTGGGCTGGGCGGTGGACCGCTACGGCTCGCAGTTGATCGTCCGCATCGGCATCATCACGTTCGGCATCGGCTTCATGCTGCTCTCGTGGATCGAGACGCTCTACGGTTTCTACGCCGCGTTCGTGGTCATCGCGCTGGGCTCGAGCATGTTCAGCAACTCCATCGTCGGCGTCGCGATCATACACTGGTTCGAGAAGCGCCGCGCCCGCGCCCTCTCCGCGCTCCAGTTCGGCAGCGCGGTCGGCGGGCTGTTCGTGTTCCTCATCGCCGCCTCGATCCAGGCTTACGGCTGGCGCGCGACCGCCTTCGGCTCGGGCGTGCTGGCGATCCTCCTCGGCTGGCCGCTGGCGCGCATCATCCGCAGCCGCCCGGAAGACCACGGCGAGACCGTCGACGGCGTGCCGCCCGCGCCGAAGCCGGAAGGCGCTTCGACAACGGCGGCAGCGCCGGTGCAGGACGGCCTGAGCACGCGGGAAGCGCTGCGCACCAGCGCGTTCTGGCTGATCGCGTTCGGCCACGCCTTCGCGCTGCTGGCGGTGTCCGCCGTCAACGTGCACGCCGTCGCCCACATCAAGGAAGGCCTCGGCTACTCGCTCGCCATGGCCACGCTCGTCTTCACCCTGGTGACGGTCGGCCAGTTTTTCGGCGTGATGGCGGGATGGGTGATCGGAGACCGCTTCCGCAAGCGCGTGGTCTCCGCCGTCTGCATGCTGATGCACGCCGCCGGCCTGTTGATGCTCACCTACGCCACCGGCACCGCCGTGCTGGTGCTCTCGGCGCTGGTGCACGGCGTCGCCTGGGGCCTGCGCGGGCCCTTCATGCAGGCGCTGCGCGCCGACTACTTCGGCCGGCACTCGATCGGCATGATCATCGGGCTCTCGTCCATGATCATCGTGCTCGGCAACATCACCGGCCCGATCCTCGCCGGCGCCTTCGCCGACTGGACCGGCAACTACCGCATGGGATTCACGATACTGGCGCTGCTGTGCGGGGCGGGATCGTTGTTCTTCCTGATGGCGCGCAAGCCGAAGCTGGCGTGAGTCCCCGGCCTCTAAGGCGTCTCAGATGA